>NZ_JAPHPY010000010.1:0-145668 GCF_026241575.1 Vibrio sp. Sgm 5 | reverse complement strand
ATGGTCTATCGGATTTTTACACACTGGTGGGATCGTTCAATTGATCAGTCTATTAATTTCTTAACTGATCGGCATTACCGTATAATGCGGGGCTTTCTTTATTCTGGTTTTATTTGCTCATCTGAATCAACGAACGACCAATTAACCACTCTAACTCTTTGTCACTACCAGCACCGAATTGGCTCTCAGCCATTTTGTACAAACGGTCAATACCGTTTGCTGCAAACTCATGTGCACTTTCTGAAGTGACGATATGGTGGAACAATAGACGCAAGATCGCTAAGAATTCAGTATCTTCTAGAGCTTTAATCCAGCTCTTCGAAAACGCTTCTAGACCTTTATCAAATTCTAGATGCTCTACGAACATTTTGAAAATACGACCGTCTAACGCGGCGGTAAAATCCGTTTTCTTAGGGAAATGGTGGCTAATACCTGTACGCGATACACCTGTCTGTTGACTTAACGTGGTGTAAGACATTTTGTCATAACCAAGTCTTAGAAGCTGATCAACAACGGCATCCATGATTTTCTGGATAGTGATTTCGGTATCTTCTTTACTACGCTTTGGCATATTTTAAGCTCTTCTCTTTGTAAATCCATCTAACTCACAATTAAATGAGGGCCAGAATGAAAATCATCCTCAGCATTATGTACTGTACGCCCCTAACATCAAATTAGAGGGTCAATCATAACTAAAATGCACTGCGTAACGTGCAATTTACAGTGATATTTCTGTCAATACATGTGACTCAAAATATGGCGAAAAGTCCACTCCATCAAAACCTTGCACCAAATCATTCATCGAAACTATTCTCAGGCTAAGAATGATAATTATGTAAAAATAATTAATCCGGAAATAGTCTTATAAATTGAACCCCAGTTCAACTCACCTGACAAAAATCTCACGAATATCTAGGTTAATTGATTTTAAATATTGATACATATCACATTAATTTTATTAAGGAAGTTCTAATGAATTTAATTAACCCCTTGTTAACAACATAACATACCGTGCCTTTTTTATCCAAAATCATTCATTTTTGTAGATAGAGATCAAATACCTGATAGAATACCCACAGTATTTACAAGAGGATTCGTTATGAGTGTCGAATTAGAAGAAAGCCAAGTTTGTGAAGCTTGCGGTTGCGCTGGTGAAATGGGTTTTATCATCAAAGAAGGCGACGATGTTGCTGACGTAACGATTTTCGCAGAAACTAAAGCAGCACTAGAAGCTGAGTTGGCGAAATACATCGAAATGGCGACAACAGTGTGTGCCGGCGTTGAATACAACGTTTCTGAACTCACTGAAGAATCAAAAGAGCTCACAGCTCGCTTCAAGTTTGAAGTTAGCGCTGAAAAGCTAATCTTTGAACTGAAAACTCGCTCTCTAGCGCGTTAAAAATCAAAGTTATAAGAGTAAAAAAGCGAGCACTCTGCTCGCTTTTGTGTTTTTAGCGCTCTTGTAATAAGTGACATTACTTTTCTTGCTTAAATACCACCCACTTTAACGCGCCATTCGTTTCAAAGTCATTTTCATCAGTACAGACCAATAAAACACCGTCAACACTCAATACCGCTCCAGTCGTGTAGGCTTTATCATCGTAGTAACAAACCCGCTGCCCTAATTTACCGTCTGCCACAACCAGTGCTTTGGCCTCAGGCGTACTGTAAGATTTCGCCATCACCGAGCCAGAAAGTAATACGCTGACAATACTTATGGTGATGCAAGCTATCGGTTTTTTATCCATGGCTCTCCCCTTTATCTTGGTAACATACTAACAAGAAGCCATTTTTGGTTCTTGGCAGCATCTCATATTCTTTATATCTCTCGCTCTAGAAGCCCTACTCGCTTTACGTTATTCTTTTCTCGTAAATTTTTGTTGAAGTAGCGATAATGCGTGTATTCCCTCTCTTTCTTACCTTAATGGCCATAAGTACGAACCCTGCTGCATACGAGCTCGATTACTACTCCAAATTTGGCCATACAGACAACTACGGCAATGTTGACCTACGCAACAAACCTTATTCTCAGTTGCCCGACGGGTTCATCGTTAAAGGTAATTTGAATATCTCGCAAACCCCGATTACCAAACTTCCTAGAGGGCTTGACGTAGGGGGTAGCTTGGAGGCCACCAACAGCTCGCTTAAAACCATTAAGTCAGGGACTAAGATCAAAGGGTATGCAAATCTATTGGGCAGCAAAATCGAACGTTGGCCACGAGGAGTGAAGCTTGGGGGTTACCTAAATTTGACAGATACCCCTTTGCAAAGCTTACCGACTCGACTGCGAGTGAAGGGGGACTTGAGTGTGATTAGAACGCCGCTAACTCAATTACCTGAAGGCCTTGTCGTAGAGGGGAATTTGTATATCAGTGGTTCAAAACTCACCGAATTCCCAGAGACCATGACAGTCAATGGCAACATTTTCTTAGGTGGGAATCGTATATCAAAGTGGCCAACGAACTTGACCTTAGGTGGCGCCGTTGCACCTTAGAACAGAATGAGAAGAACGAGCGAAAAATCAAATAACACATCGGCTAAAGATCCTACCCGTTCCTCACAATGTTAACGCTGAGCAATCATATCTCTAAAGCCCGGCTATTCTTGGTTATTGACTGGATTTGCATAGCTTGCGACTAAATAGCTATGTGCGCCAGCTGGCAGTTGCTCAAGCTTTTCTGCTAACTGAGACTTAACCAATTCGGTGATCGTGTCATCTTCTCGACCCGCTGCAAGCAAGTTCATCGGGAACACTCGGTAATTGTTATGGATTTGACGATCAATTTCATTTGCAAGTTCTTCAGGTGTTTCGAACTCTTGATCAACCACATCACCAAACGCAACATGAACTTTGCCTTTGTAGCCTACGATACCTTGGATAATACTCTCGATATCTTCAAACTCACCCTTCTCGTAGCTACCGTTTTCTGCTTTCTCGTACAGCTCTTTTGCCTTAGCAAGGTCACATGGGTCATTCTGATAAGAAATAGAAACTGGAACAATTTTCAGCGAGCGAGTGTATTCGCCAAAGCTGATTTTTTGCTTGCGCCCTTCTACGTGGAACATCTTAAGGATTGCAGGATCGGTAAAATCATTCCCATCCTTTGCTCGCCCCTCTTTTTGGGCAATCCAAATTGAGTTACCCGTATCAAGAGAGTGCTTGATATAACCAGATAATTGACCCAGCGTTTTCATCATCTCTCTCGGGCCTTTTGCCGAACGTTTTACAATGAAACTCTTGTTAAGCTTCATGAGTTCTGTCGCACAAGGCTTCTTAAGCAAGTTGTCACCAATAGCAATGCGCACAGTGCGATGATCGTTCTGATGCAAACCGTAATTAACAAGCGCAGGATCCATAGCGATATCGCGGTGGTTAGACACAAATAAATAAGAAGTTTCTTTATCTAGCTTGTCCAAGCCGGAAAAGGTCACACCATCCGTCGTCGTATTCAACGTATCTTGAAGATACTTCTTAACTTCAAGTTGAATCGCTTCTACGGAGTTCAGCTTGCTCCACTTCGCTTTTAAGTAGACGCGGATAATCGGGCTCATGAGTGTTTTGAACCAGTTCGCTTTATTTGCGAAACGGTGCTCTAAAATCGCGCTGATAAACTCATCGTCTTGGATAAGGCGGTCCAGCGCAGCTGGAATCTCTTCGTCATTGTATGGACGAATTTCAATATAAGGATCGGTATTGGCTGTCATTATTCAATTCATTTCAAAAAAAGCTGGCACATTTTACGCATTGTTTTGCCAAGTAGCAGCATTTCAATCCATACTTTTAACATGGTCATACCAGTCGTATTACAATTTCTATTCGCAAAAAATTCTGTTATTCGGTTGGCATTCTAAGGGTTTAACGTTAACCTTAGCGCCCCAAGAACTCTGGTATTCACAATGAACTACGCAATTGAATTTCACGACGCAAATTACCCTTTTCTCAATGTTGCTGCGCGTAAGAAAGCGCTAAAACACACGCTACTGTTAGTAGTCGAGGGTTTGGCGATCATAAAATTGGGTAAACAAGAGTATGCCATCGAACCAGGTCAGTATTTTTGGATTCCTCAGGGATGTTTGAGCTCCCTCACCTTTTTACCAAATACTCGCACTACTCGTTGTGATTTTTCTGTGCGTTTGAACGATGAGTTTGCTCAACAAGCCGGCTTTGTAAAACCTTCCGCTCTATTAAAAGCGCTAATGGATAAACTGGTAACCACCGAACCACGCAGTGAAAAACAACTGGATTTGTTGACAGTCGCCAAATATGAGGTGTTGGAACTGAAGCCAAAACTGACGGGCTCACACCTCACAAGCTTGATCAATCAATGGAAACCTGGTTGCGAATCACCAATTTCAATCGAGTTGTGTTTGGTGCTAACACTAAGAGAAGCTCGTAAAATGAAACTGTCTGGCAAAAAGCAAATGGACATCGTCGAGCGTTTGTTTGCAGGTAATGAAGAAGAATACGAACAGTTGTGCTTTTTAGTGTTTGGGGAAGCGCTGTAACCAACTACCAACTTAGAATCAAAAAGGGCGTACATGATGTACGCCCTTTTTGATTAAGAAGTGTTATTTAGAACGGGACTTCTATCTGCATCATCCAGTCAGCATCGTAGTATTCGTGCCAACGATAATCGAAGCGCATTCTTGGTTCACCATCACTTTTGTCCCCAAAACCGATACTGAACATTAACCCATGACTCTTCAGCCATTCTTCGGTTGTCATTTTGCTTTCATCGTCTCTCAACTCTTCTGGCATCCAGACACCCAAGCCAAAATAGTTACTTTCCAAGCTTTGAGTCAGCAATGGCGTGTCTTCCGACTTAATCGCCCACTCATCCCAGTAGTTTTCTGTGGGCTCATCAAGCGGTCTTTCTTCCGCCTCATACCAATTGAGCGTATCCACACTGAGCACACCGACACTATCAAAAATGTCTTCACAAATGGGCATGGTGTTATCAGCGAATACAACAGAACGATCAGACAAATAGTTACACGCGAAGCTGGCTTGTGTAACAACAAGCAACGTGCATGCACTAAATACCACTATTCTGACCATGAAAATCTGACCTCTTAGTTACCAGATAACGTTTCTTTGTATAAGCGTTCGCTTTGTAAAATGTCACGGACTGTTGATGTTGTAAATGCACTGATGTCTTTATCAGCGAGTAAAGCATCTCGTATGTCTGTGCTTCTGATTTTAACTTTCTCAGGGCACGCCATCACAGTCCAACGTTCCGTAATTTCTTCTGCTTTGTAAAATTTAGCAAATTTGAAGAAATTGTCAGGACCAATGACAAAAGTTATATCGGCTTGCGTGTGGATTTCTTGAATTTTTTCTAATAACGCAAAAGTCGTCACACTTTGTCCTGGTTGGTACAAACTTTGCTCTAAGTCTGAACGTTGAACGTTGGAAAGCCCCATGTCTTTAATAAAGGCATCGACCAACTTGCACCGGATTGGATAGTCCAACATATTTTTGCCCCAAGCATGTGCAATACTAGGCTCCAGAAGCACGAGGTCGAAGTGACTTAAGGACTCGATCACGCTTTTATGCCCTAAGCTTGGTGGGTTAAATGCGCTACCAAAAACGGCGATTTTTTTCATATCCGGTGATTACCTGGTTGAAGAGAGTTTTCTAATCCGATGAATTCGGTATGATACTACTAATCTTTAGAGTTTTTTGACACTAATGCGACGTTTATGAACATCAATTGAACGCTTTCCCGCCAATTGTGAACAATAAACGTAGGCCTAAGTATGAACACATTCCGACTAATTTTGTGTCTGATGTATTTGCAGGAAAAGGAACCCGAAATGGAACAATCCATCCGCGATGAAATGCGAGTTCTCCCATCAATCGACCCGCATTTCGAAATCGAGCGCCGTGTCGCTTTTATCAAGCGTAAATTGCAAGAAGCAGGCTGTAAGTCTCTTGTTCTTGGCATCAGCGGTGGCGTTGACTCAACGACATGTGGTCGTTTGGCTCAACTGGCTGTGGACCAACTGAACGAAGAAGCTGGCGACAATAGCTACCAGTTTATCGCCGTTCGTTTACCTTACGGTGAGCAAAAGGATGAAGACGAAGCACAACTTGCTCTTGCCTTTATCCAACCAACTCATTCTGTATCTGTAAACATAAAAGCGGGCGTAGATGGTCTTCACTCTGCATCTCATGTTGCATTGGAAGGTACTGGCCTTCTGCCAACTGACGCTGCAAAAGTCGACTTTGTAAAAGGTAACGTAAAAGCACGTGCCCGCATGGCTGCTCAATATGAAATCGCAGGTTACGTAGGCGGCCTAGTTTTAGGCACTGACCACTCGGCTGAGAACATTACCGGTTTTTACACTAAATTTGGTGATGGCGCTTGTGATATGGCACCACTATTCGGCTTGAGCAAACGTCAAGTTCGCGAAGTCGCGGCAACGCTGAGTGCACCGGAACAACTAGTAAAGAAAGTACCGACTGCAGATTTAGAAGAACTTGATCCTCAAAAAGCAGATGAAGACGCACTGAATCTCTCTTACGAACAGATTGACGACTTCTTAGAAGGCAAACCTGTTTCGGAACAAGTGAGTGACCGTCTGGTGTCAATTTACAAGGCCACCCAGCACAAACGTCAGCCGATCCCAACGATCTACGACTAAATTGCAATTTTATTTTTGAGCGACTCGTTTCTGAAACCGCTCTGAGATAGATAAAAAACGCCGCTACGTTAGCGGCGTTTTTTTACTGGTTGCGATCCGTCTTTATGGCAATTAGTCTGTGAGTGTCACGTCCGTCTGTGGAATAGCGCAACATGCGAGTACTTTACCCATCGCACGCTCCTCAGCACTTATCGCAGGGACATCCGGATGATCGACCTGCCCTGATTCCATTTGAACCTTACAAGCACCACACAAGCCCGCTCGACAGCTGTTGCTAATGCTTTTGCCTGCATTTTCAACTTGTTCAAGCAATGTCTGCTGGTTGTTTCCCATCAACTTAAAGCCGTTGAATTCAATCTCAACACTTTTCTCTGGCTTGGCTGTGGTAGCCGCAACGCCGAATGCTTCTTGATGATAGTTGTCTTCCGGCAGCCCTTTCTTGAATAGGAGGTTTTTCGCCTTTTGCATAAAACCATCAGGACCACAAACAAACACCTGTCGCTGCTCAACGTCTTTGATCTGCTTGATATGAGACAGGCTAATGCGTCCTTTCAGGCCAAACCAATCCACTGCTGGCTGAGTTAAGCAAATCTTCACATCTAATCCCGGATGCTGACGTTTTAGTTCATCGAGCTCCTCTTTGCATGGAATATCAATCTCGCTGCTGCACTGATGGTAGAACACCACATCATCGAGTTGGTTGTGATCAGCCAAGTAACGAACCATCGACAGCATAGGTGTTACGCCGCTACCAGCAGACAACAAGAGTAGAGGTTGAACTGAATGCTCTTTTAGGTGGAATTGGCCATCTGGCGTTTCAGCTTCAAGCACATCACCCACTTGTAAGTTGTCGAGAAGTGCATTAGAAACGCGACCACCAGAAACACGCTTGACCGAAATTGCGTAGCGCCCCGGGCGAGAAGGGCTAGATGACAAGGTGTAGCGACGCCCTACTTTCTTGCCTTCGATATCCACTTCGATAGGTAAATGCTGACCCGGTAAGTACGTTGGTAACTGACCTTTACTTGGCTCAAGCCATAAGGTTACGAAGTCGCGCGCAATCTCTTCTCGTTCAACACAAGTGAGCGTCATTCGATGAGGAGAGTTATCCGGATAGAACTCTGGCTCTTTGTATTCCAGCACTTCGACTTTGTCACCAGAACGAATAATGCCTTCATTAAGAGCAACAAGGTTTTGGCCAAAGAATACACCGCCACGCTCATTCGCGCGGAACTCTTGCAGTGTTTTGAGTGGCTCTTTGCTTTCTCGGAATGTACCGCGTTGAGTGTTAACGGTGGTTAAGATGCAACGCTCACAAGGTTTTACAGATTCAAATTCGACTTCACCAATGCGAATACGTTTCCATGAGTCTTCTTCAAATGGCTTGGTGTCAGATACCACTAGGTTGGTTCGGAATTGATCCATTGAGTGCTGCTCAGAGCTTCTGCGATTTAACTCTTCCAGTGACGCTTCACTGATAACAAGCACTGGATAACCATCGGCAAAGCTAACGCTGTGACCCAACTTCTCTCTTACACGATTGGATTGCTCACCAGTAAAAAGTAACTCAACACGAAGACCTAACACTTTACTAAACCAATCATCCGCTTCGTCAGTGGTGGTGTATGCAGTAAAACTGTCTTTCCAAACCGTTGCAGGTGCTTCCTGCATTTTGAAATCTTGATAGCGAATCTTTAGTGGCTCTTCACCAAGGCTAGTAAACACCACACCATCGGGCAATAACGCTGACTTAATGGTCACCATTTGCGGGAACTTTCGAGCGGTCACCATTGAGCCATCTGATGTCGCAATCATAAATCGACGATCAAAACTCAATCCTTGTTTTTCTACCCAAGCGGAAGATAAGGCGACACCTCCGACTGATTTGACTGGAAAAACATTAATTTGGGACAAAAATGACTGCGACATGGCTTTCTTCCTAACGATACTTTTTAATTATTGGACTATCATATCCTCATACGTTTGATGACCCAAGTGCCTATAAAACATCTATTTGTCTAAGGTATCTTCAGTGCGCGGCAATCAACATCGTTGGAATACCGACTTATGCGTCTCATTTTATGAACAGAGTCCCATAAATTTGCATATTCCTGACGAAACAGGATTGCCAAAAAGTGATATAGCGCACATAATTCGCCAACTTTTTGACACCTTTAAATAACCTATCCGGAGCATAGACCATGGATACTAATAAACTGATTCTAATTCTACTTTGTATCTTCCTTCCACCAGTGGCGGTTTACATGGAAAAAGGTCTAGAGAAAGACTTCTTCATCAACCTTATCCTGACGTTCTTCTTCTTCCTACCAGGTACGATTCACGCACTTTGGTTGACGATGAAGTAACCACCTGAGCTCCTATCGTAAAGAAATGTGAAAAATGGGATGAAATGAAAGTGCAATTCCACTATCATCCTGTCGCCTAAGCGCAAGCGTTTGCTCTTGAGGTAAATGCAGCGTTTAGGCTCCAATCACAACTTTATTAATGGTGGGAGCAATTAATGACAACACTGACTATTACTCGTCCTGACGACTGGCACGTTCACTTACGCGATGGTGACGTTTTAAAAGATACCGTTCGTGATATTAGCCGTTACAACGGCCGCGCACTGATCATGCCAAACACCGTCCCACCTGTTACCAATACTGACATGGCGCTAGCCTACCGTGATCGAATCCTTGCTGAACAACACGGTGAGCAATTTGAACCTCTTATGGCGCTTTACCTGACAGACAACACAACACCTGATGAAATCCGTAAAGCAAAAGCAAGCGGTCACATCGTTGCTGCTAAGCTATACCCAGCAGGTGCAACAACAAACTCAGACTCAGGCGTAACAGACGCGAAAAATATCTACCATGTATTCGAAGCGATGGAAGAAGTTGGCATGCTTCTTTTGGTTCACGGAGAAGTAACACACAATCACGTTGATATCTTCGACCGTGAGAAGGAATTCCTTGATACGGTTCTTGCTCCTATCGTCAACGACTTCCCTAACCTAAAGATCGTTCTTGAGCACATCACGACCGCGGATGCGGCTAATTTCGTAAATAACGCTTCTGACAACGTTGCAGCAACTATCACCGCTCACCACCTGCTGTTCAACCGTAACCACATGTTAGTCGGCGGTATTAAGCCTCACTTCTACTGTCTGCCAATTCTTAAGCGCAATACCCACCAACAAGCGCTTATCGAAGCAGCAACAAGCGGCAGCAAGAAATTCTTCCTAGGTACGGATTCAGCACCACACGCAAAAGGCGCAAAAGAGTCGGCTTGTGGTTGTGCTGGGTCTTACACTGCACACGCAGCGCTAGAGCTTTACGCTGAAGTCTTTGAGAATGAAGGCAAGCTAGAAAACCTAGAAGCATTCGCAAGCTTGAATGGCCCTGATTTTTACGGCATCGCTCGTAACACAGATACCGTCACGCTAGAAAAAGCAGCGTGGGATGTACCAGAAACAATGCCATTCGGCAGCGACATCGTTGTGCCAATCCGGGCAAATGAAAAAATTGAGTGGGAAGTGAAGTAATCACCCTCAAGACATGAAAAAGGGTCATGCCCCCATATTCGATATGGAAAGGCATGACCCTTTTTTTGGGCTTCAATATAGCCTCAACAAACTGAATTCGCGCTTATTTACCGCGAACCTTTTCAACAACCGTCCAAGCAGCAACCACAATCAAGCCAGCGATTACCCCAATCACACCGTTAAGCAGTGTCGGTACGATCGCCGTTGCAATCGTGTGACCACGGAAGTCCATAATGATAGGTTCAATCAGATGATGAATTGCAGGGACGTTATGAACAACAATACCGCCCCCAACCAAGAACATTGCTGCAGTACCAACAATCGCAAGCATCTTCATCAATTTCGGTGCGAACGCTACTAAGGCCCCACCGAGTTTGGCTTTCAGACCTTCGCCATTGGATTTACGCTCTAGATAGAAGCCCAAATCATCGAGCTTAACAATGCCAGCCACTAAACCGTAGACACCGATGGTCATCAAGATCGCAATCAGGCTTACTACCAAAATCTGTGTCACGATACTTGTTCCTGTGACGGTGCCTAACGCAATCACGATGATTTCAGCAGACAAAATAAAGTCAGTACGGATCGCGCCCGCCACTTTTCTCTTCTCATACTCTTCTACGGATTCCCCCGTCTCAGAGGACTCTTCCGCGTGATCTTCATGCTGATGAGCGTGAGGGAACAGTTTCTCTAAGATCTTTTCTGCGCCTTCAAAACAGAGAAACAAACCACCGATCAAGAGTAATGGCATGATCAACCAAGGAATAAACGCACTAATAAGCAACGCCGCAGGCACTAGTATCAACTTGTTTTTAAATGAACCTTTCGCGACCGCCCATACCACTGGAATTTCTCGTTCGGCAGCAACGCCCGATACTTGCTGCGCGTTTAGCGCTAAATCGTCGCCCAATACACCAGCGGTCTTTTTCGCCGCTACCTTTGACATCAATGCGACATCATCCAATACAGCTGCAATGTCATCCAACAGTGTTAGTAAACTTGCTCCAGCCATTTATTTATCTCTTTTATGGAATTGAATAAGTAACAAAATGTAACACCATTAAATCACTCAGCAAAGTTATGATTCTGCAAAGAATAAGGTCACAAATTGTGTTTTGTGTTGATGTGGCTTTGAGACAGGACTAGTCTTGTCTTACCTTTCAAGCACACAAAAGAAAAGTATAGATGAAAAGCGGATACACTTACCCAATCGGTACCCCAGGTCAGCCATGGGGCGAAGCAGAACGCAGAGCTTGGTGTGAGCAACGTGATGTAAAACGTAGCTACCAAGAAGAAGTCGTGACAAAAATTGATGCCCTTCGCGAGCGTTTTGATGTTGAGCAATACGGCGCACTTTCTTACGACGAGGCACGCTTCCCTCTATTTTGTATCAAGACTCGTAACTGGGATGCAGCAAAACCTGTTGTTTTAGTCACCGGCGGCGTGCACGGCTACGAAACAAGTGGCGTTCATGGCGCACTGAAGTTTGTTGATACACAAGCAGAACGTTATGCAGAACACTTCAACATTGTCGTTGCGCCATGTGTTAGTCCTTGGGGTTACGAAGTGATTAACCGCTGGAACCCAAATGCGATCGACCCAAACCGCTCTTTCTATGCAGATAGCCCTGCGGAAGAATCAGCAAACTTGATGAAGCTGGTTGCGACCTTGGGTGATGTTCTAATGCACATCGACCTGCACGAAACCACCGATTCTGATGAAACTGAATTCCGCCCTGCACTTGCGGCGCGTGATGGCCTTGAATACATCGAAGGCATGATCCCAGACGGTTTCTACACGGTCGGTGATACAGAAAACCCGCAACCTGAGTTCCAAAAAGCAGTCATCGAGTCAGTAGCTAAGGTAACGCACATTGCACCTGCTGACGATAAAGGCGAAATCATTGGCTCGCCAGTGGTGCAATTTGGCGTCATTAATTACCCAATGGTGAAACTGGGTTTGTGTGGCGGCGTAACCAACTGCACTTACGGCACCACAACCGAAGTTTACCCAGACAGCCCGAAAGTGACTGATGAGGAGTGTAACGATGCTCAAGTTGCAGCAGTTGTAGGCGGTTTAGACTACGTGCTCGCTCAGCTATAACAAGCGGTTCTTATATTGCTCCGGTGTAATGCCGGAGTATTTCTTGAACATGGCAATAAATGGACTGGCTTGGTTATAGCCCAACGTCAACGCCACCTCTTTTACTGTTTGTCCTTTTCTTAATAGCTCCATTGAGTGCAGATAACGAACTCGCAATCGCCATTCAGTAAAACTCATCCCTAACTCACTTTGGCAATGACGAGCTAACGTTCGTTCAGTGGTATGCACCTTTTCCGCCCACTCCCCCAAACTAATTTCATCCGTTGGCGCTTCTTCAACGGCTTTAAGAATGGGTTCCAGATATTTGTTATCTGTGGTTGGCAAGAAGTGATGCTCAACCTCTTGCTTCGCTAACTGATCAAGCAGTACCTGTACGATGCGTTTGTCTTCTTCACTCTTTGCCACGTTAATGTCGCGCTGACGAAAGTCTTCCACAATTGCAGACACTATTGGCGTTACCTTGATCAGACTGGTTTTAGACGGGAAGTGCTGCGTTAGCTCTGGTGCGATATTTAAAGAGCAGTATTCCAATGGCTTACGGTTATAGCTGGTATGACGAATTCCAGCCGGCACCCAAATAGCCAGATGTGGTGGTGCTAAAAAGCGTGTGTCTTCTGCATCCATTTCTAGAATGCCGCCACTTATCAACTGCACTTGTCCCCAAGGGTGACTATGAATCCGAGTTTCAGTATTCGACAGAAAGGCTTCAAAATTCATAAACACATCTGATGGTGCTTGCTCAATTGATAATGAAGGATGAAGATTCCTCGTGCTCTTTTTCAAAATTGTCTTCCTATCGCTTACTATGTCTTTCCAGAGATACTTTTCATTATAAAGACCTGTCAGACTAGCGCCATTAATTATTGTGCGATGAGGTTCTCATGGTTTATTTGCTTCCGTTTTTTACTGTCATGATTTGGGGTGGGAATTCCATCGTAAATAAAATGGCAGCAAGTGCCATCGAACCTAGTGCAATGAGTTTCTACCGTTGGTTTGTCGCTATGGTGCTTCTGACGCCATTTTGCCTACATGCCGTAATCCGCCAACGTCATGTCATTCGTCCTTACATGACGAAGCTAGCTTGCCTTGCTCTGCTCGGAATGGTGTTAAACCAATCGTTAGGCTACTACGCAGGCTTGACTACCACGGCTTCCAATATGGCGCTAATCACATCTTTGGTGCCACTTATAAGCGTATTTTTGAGCGTACCTTTACTTGGTAAATCTATCTCGATGTTGAGCGTCGCAGGTGGTGTCATTTCTCTAGCTGGCTTAGCGTTTATGCTCGGACATGGTGATATTACCTACTTCCTACATCAAGATATGACACAAGGTGACAGCTTGATGCTTCTTGCTGCCCTTTGTTACGCAATTTACTGCGTGTTACTTAAGCGTTGGAAAATGCCATTCAACAGTATGACTCTGGTTTACATGCAGGGCTTTTTTACGCTGATAATGCTTACCCCACTTTGGCTTAGCAGCGACCAGTTACTACCAAGCCAAAGCGCCCTACCCTTAATTGCTTATGCGGGTATTGCTGCTTCTATCTTCGCACCTTTAATGTGGGTGAAAGCCATCGATTTGATTGGCGCGGATTCTAGTGCCATGTTCATGAACCTGATGCCTGTGGTCTCGGTAGCTTTAGCTTCGACTATGCTCGGCGAAGAAGTCCATGTGTACCACATTATTGGCGGCATGCTGGTTATCTCTGGCGTTATCTTGTCGCAGGTTAAGATTCGAAAGAAGGTGCAATCGCCAAGCCCAGATTTGCCGCCTGCGACATCGTAATTCAATCCCTCAAGCCACGGTATCTTCCGTGGCTTTTTGTACTCCGCACCTTTTACTGCTCAGGCTGACAGAAAAGTTAATATTTTGTTGCGTCTCCTATTCCAGAATGAATTCCTTGCTGATACATTGAGTCTAATAACAACGACAACAATAAAGGAATGACAGATGAGCAGTGGTCAAAGAGATATTACCCTTCGTTTTCTTGCTGAACCCGGGGACGTAAACTTCGGTGGTAAAGTGCACGGTGGCGCCGTAATGAAATGGATCGACTTGGCCGCTTACGCGTGCAGCGCGGCTTGGAGTGGCAAGTACTGCATCACAGCGTATGCGGGTGGTATTCGATTTGTCGCGCCGATTCATGTCGGTAACTTAGTCGAAGTCAGTGCCAAAGTTATCTACACAGGACGCAGTTCAATGCACATTGCTATCGATGTACAAGCCTGCGATCCCAAAGAGTTAAAAAACCGCCTTACGACACATTGTATCGTTATCATGGTTGCAGTTGATGAAGACGGAAAACCAACCGATGTACCAAAGTGGATTCCTGAGTCGGATGAAGACAAAGCACTAGAACAATCGGCTATTCGCTTGATGAACATGCGTAAGCAAATTGGCGAAGAGATGGAAGCGCACGTTAAGTATCTCAAATAACTCACGTCGCTCAACAAAAGTAAGCGTTTGCCCCCTTGCTGTGTGAAGCAATGTCATGGTTGTGTCATTCGCTTCGCACAAGCGTCAAATTGTCATAAATCTTTCACTTTGATTTGCTTAAATCCAAGCACAATTTTGCTATTGGATAGAGTTTGGATCTTGAGATTGAAAGAGACCACATTAAGCGAAGACACACTCACTAATTTGAAAGCCGTTGAATACCAGTGGGTAAGAACGATGTATGTCGAAGGATATAACGAAACAGAGATTAATCATTACATTCAAGCTTGCTTTGGTGGTGATTCTACTTTTGCTGATTTATTTCGTCGCGTTGCGCTGCAACAAGAGAGCTTATATACCTTGCTTCAGTACGTAGGTTGCGCTCCTTCAAGCCGAGAGTTTTAATCTCTCCCAACTCCCTGATAGCCCTTTCGAAAATACCCACAGATTATTTATGTGAAGTGATACGCATGGCATTCCGGCTCAACTGTGTAATCCATTGCAAAGCCGCTAATCTCTACCTGCATTAAGAAAATAAACCTCGTGAACGACGGGCATAAAAAAACCTGAGTCAAGACTCAGGTTATGGTTACAAGAAACTGTTAGTGATTAAAGCGTAAGGAACTAAGCTAACAGCCAGCTATGCGTAACGCCAATTAAAGCGAGATATTACTGATCGGCGGCCAAACCAAAAGTGTAATATCGATTGCTAAATATAAGGGCGACCTAATGGTCGCCCTTTTCTAGTTATTCTTTGGTATTTTAGTGACCAACCAAGATTAACCTTTCACACCACCAGCCGTTAGACCACCAACAAGCCAGCGTTGCGCCAGTAAGAATACCGCTGTGATTGGTACAGCTGAAAGCACTGCTGCTGCTGCAAAGTCGCCCCATAAGTAGTTCTGAGGGTACAAGTACTGCTGCATACCAACCGCAAGAGTGTACGAGTTTACATCAGATAGCAGTAGTGATGCTACCGGAACTTCGCCTATCACCATGATAAATGACAAGATAAACACTACCGCAAGAATTGGCACTGACAGTGGAAGTAGTACCAGACGGAATGCCTGCCAAGGCGTCGCACCATCGAGCGCTGCTGCTTCTTCTAATGAAGAATCGATGCTTTCAAAGTAGCCTTTGATTGTCCATACGTGAAGAGCGATACCGCCTAAGTAAGCGAAGATCAAACCACCATGCGTGTTCAAGCCTAGGAACGGGATGTACTGACCTAGTTTGTCAAACAATGCGTATAGTGCAACCAATGCCAATACCGCTGGGAACATTTGGAAGATCATCATCGCTTTCAGGATAGTGTTCTTACCTTTGAACTTCATACGAGCAAACGCGTACGCTGAAGTGGTCGACAGAGCCACAATCAAGATAGCTGAGATACCACCAACTTTTACTGAGTTCCACAGCCAAGTCATGACTGGGAATGGAGGCGGTGTAACCGACCCATCTGCGTTTGTAACTGATATGCCTAGCGCTAATTTCCAGTGGTCTAGCGTAGGGTTGTCTGGGATAAGGCTACCCGTTGCAAAGTTACCTTCACGGAATGAGATCGCGATGATCATCAATAGAGGGAAGATAATCAGCGCTAAGAACGCCCACATTGCGATATGCGTAGCCCAAACACGATATTTTAATGACTTGCCTTGTACCATTGCCATTGTTCTGTCTCCTTAATCCTGAGCTACTTTAGTAACACGTAGGTTCAATAGTGCTAGCGCGCCAACCAATAGGAAGATAAGCGTTGCAACCGCACTTGCTAGACCGAAGTCTTGACCGCCAGCGCCTTCAAATGCAATGCGGTACGTGTAGCTTACAAGTAAGTCCGTGTAACCTGCCGGCTCCGATGTGCCAATCATGTTAGGACCACCACCCGTCAATAGCTGGATAAGTACAAAGTTGTTGAAGTTAAACGCGAAGCTAGCGATCAGCAATGGCGTTAGTGGCTTAAGCATCATCGGTAGCGTGATGCGAGTAAAGTTGGTGATGAAGTTTGCGCCATCAATAGCTGATGCTTCATAGAGGTCTTCAGGAATGGCTTTTAGTAGACCCATGCAAAGAATCATCATGTAAGGGAAACCTAACCATGTGTTAACCACTAAGATCATGGTTTTCGCCATGAATGGATCAGAGAACCACGCAGGGCTAATACCAAACAACCCTTCTAACAACATGTTGATCTCACCAAAGCTCTGGTTGAAGAGACCTTTAAAGATCAAGATAGAGATAAACGCTGGTACCGCATACGGAAGAATAAGCAGTAATCGGTATGCAGAGCGACCTTTCAAGGCTTCCCACTGAACGACACTTGCAAGTACTAGACCGATAACCAATGTACAAACAACGGTCAACGCAGAGAAAACAATCGTCCAGATAAAGATGCTGATGAACGGCTCTTTGATACCATCATCTTTCCAAACACGTTCAAAGTTGTGCGTACCGATGTTTACCACGAAACCTGGAGAAACCGTGTTACCTACAAACTGACCATTTTCGTCTACTGGTTGGTAGTAACCCACATCCATATTTGGACGTAGTGTCTCTTGGGTACGATTGTTGTATAGCGTCTCACCATCGTCTTGCAGCGTGTAAAGCGGAACAACAGCCGCAAACTTACGAAGACCGCTCATACGAATATCATCGCCGTTTGGCAGGTGTAAATCAACACCACTCAAAGCACTGCGGTTTTTAACGATCGTTTTAATCGGCTCTTTATCGCCCGTCGCTTCCGTGATTGGCGCTAAATCTAAGTCTGTCGCAGAGAAGCCTTGCAATTCAAAGGTTGGTGTTGCTAAAAGCGCCTCACCTTTCTTCACTACAATTTGATGACCCTGCTCAGTTTTGTACAGAGTGAACGGGTAGCTATCACCACTTTGGTACGTTCTGTCCATTAAAACGGTCTGCGCACGGTCAAAAGAGAGTTGGTTTTTTGCGCTGTAGTTAGTGAATGCGAGACCTATGGTATAAGCCAAAGGGAAAAGGATGAATAAGATCATCCCCGCAATACCTGGGTAGATATAACGATGAGCGTAGGTCTTTTTACTACCAAAAATAAATAGCGCTAAACCGGTAAGAATGAGCGTAAGGAGTGCAAACGCAATCTCACCACGAGAATACATAAGGATTGTTGCGTAGCCATTGATAATGCCGACTGTGCCTAATAGTGCCCACTTGATAAACACTTTTTTGCTGCTCGGAAGGCTGGCTTCTGGTGCTGTCATAGCATTTGTACCTTGAACTGACTGCATAGGGAACCTGCTAGCGAATATAGGATAAAAGTAGAAAAGTAAGGAGAGGTTGCCCCCTCCTTAAAAAGGGTATTACTGAATTATTTAGTCATTTGTTTTTCTGCATCTGCTAGAGCAGCATCTACAGTTTGACGACCGTCAACAACGTTGATGATAGCGTTCTTAGCAGCACCCCAGAATGCGTTCATTTGTGGGATGTTTGGCATGATTTCGCCGTTCATCGCATTGTCCATTGTTGCAGCGATACGAGTATCTGAATCTAGCTCTTTTTGGAATGAGTTTAGAGCAACCGCGCCAAGTGGCTTATCGTTGTTAACCATACGTAGACCGTCGTTAGTCAGTAGGTAGTTCTCGATGAACTCTACTGCTAGGTCTTTGTTAGGTGATGCAGTGCTGATACCAGCAGTTAAAACACCAACGAATGGCTTAGAAGATTGACCTTGGAATTTAGGTAGTGTTGTTACGCCGTAGTTCACACCAGACTTCTCGATGTTGCCCCATGACCATGGGCCATTGATAGTCATTGCTGCAGTGCCTTGGTTGAACGCAGACTCAGATACTGAGTAATCCATATCCGCAGAGATAACGCCTTTGTCTACAAGACCTTTCACGAAGTTCATTGCGTCTTTCACGCCTTCGTTCGCAATACCAGCATCTTTAACATCGTAGCCAGTTGAAGTGTACTTGAATGCGTAACCGCCATCAGCCGCCATTAGTGGCCATGTGAAGTACGGTTCTTTTAGGTTCCACATGATTGCAGACTTGCCGTCTTTCTTAAGTTTCGCATCTAATGCTGCAACCTCTTCCCATGTTTTAGGTGGGTTTGGAACAAGGTCTTTGTTGTAGATAAGAGATAGAGACTCAACCGCTACAGGGTAGCCGATCAGTTTGCCGTCGTAACGAACTGCATCCCATGCGAAATCAACGATGCCTTCTTGAACCTCTTGAGAAGGTTTGATTTCAGCAAGTAGACCAGCTTCTGCATAACCACCGAAACGGTCGTGAGCCCAGAATACGATATCAGGACCATCACCTGTCGCTGCAGTTTGAGGAAACTTGTCTTGTAGGCCGTCTGGGTGAGCCACTGTAACTTTGATACCAGTGTCTTCTTCAAACTTCTTACCAACCTCTGCAAGGCCGTTGTAGCCTTTATCACCGTTGATCCAGATAGTAAGTTGTCCTTCTTCGATGGCAGCGTTTGCACCGAAAGAGCCCAGAGCAACAAGAGTACCTAGTGCTGCAGCGCTTAATTTTTTCATGTTCGTATCCTTTTTATATTTTTGATGTAGGGCTAGTCCATTGAGGTTCAGCCGTATTTCGACATATATCATCTGAAATAATCCCATATGTCTCATCATCCTAATCCCTACGCCCTTGCAATTATGACGTATTTTCGTGATCTGAATCGCCAAGGGTTAGAGACTCAAATCACAAAATGAATACTTCCTGTGATCGGTTTCAACTTTAGGTCACGCAATAATGTGATTTCCGCCCAACTCTCCCTCTACTCCTCCTTTTTGCCTCCTCCCCGCCTACTCCCCCTACAATTATTTCCACTAGGAGGATGTAGCAATGAGCACAATCTTAGAAACTGCAGTCATCCAAGAGTGGATGGTAAGAACCCTTTCCCAGCAGTACCTACCCTATAGGTTAAAAGATTTGCTGGTTTTGCATTGCCATACGAGCGGAATTGTCATTATTGGTGTTGTTTGTGGTAATTATTTCACGGGGGAGACAACACGAATAATGTGGGGGAGAGAAACTCGTATTTGGCTATGGTGGGTAACGCTCCTGTTCAGGACATTTTGGAGCGTTACCCTGTTTTTCTTACCAATCCCAATAACTTACCGATTCCTACTGTTACTGCTCGCTAGAAAATTCATATAATGATGAGCGGTGAAAAATAAAAATTGATCGAGGACGAGCTACATGGCGAGTGTCACGTTAAAAAATGTTTGTAAAGCGTATGGCGACGTACTGATTTCTAAAAACGTAGATCTAGAAATCCACGAAGGCGAATTCGTGGTTTTCGTTGGTCCATCAGGTTGTGGTAAATCTACCCTTCTACGTTGTATTGCCGGTCTTGAAGACATTACATCAGGTGATTTGTATATTGGTGACGAGCGCATGAACGACGTAGAACCATCCAAACGTGGTGTTGGTATGGTATTCCAGTCTTACGCTCTTTACCCACACCTAAATCTATACGACAACATGTCGTTTGGTCTTAAGCTGGCAAAAGCGGACAAAGCGGAAATCGATAAGCGTGTTGAGCACGCAGCGGAAATTCTTCAACTGGGTCACTTGTTGGAGCGTCAACCAAAAGCACTATCTGGTGGTCAACGTCAACGTGTCGCCATCGGCCGTACGCTTGTTTCTCAGCCAAACGTATTCCTTCTTGATGAGCCACTATCAAACCTAGACGCCGCGCTTCGTGTAAACATGCGTGCGCAAATCACTAAGCTACAACGCCAACTAGGCTGTACCATGATCTACGTAACACACGATCAGGTAGAAGCAATGACAATGGCAGATAAAATCGTGGTTCTTGATGGCGGTTACGTTTCTCAGGTTGGTAAACCTCTGGAGCTTTACCACTATCCACAAAACCGCTTTGTCGCTGGCTTCATCGGCTCACCAAAAATGAACTTCATGAGTGTATTCATTGAAGAAGCCGAAGCAGAGCGCGTAAAAGTACAACTTTCTAATGGTGTGTCGTTCTGGATTCCAGTCGACGGCACAACAGTTAACCGCGGTGACCGTATGTCACTAGGTATTCGTCCAGAGCACCTCATTGAAGCAACAGAAGCTGACGCAGCAATTCACGGCGAAGTGATGATTGTTGAAAAACTTGGTAATGAAACTCAAGTTTACTTGAACCTTGAAGGTGCTGACGCAGATGTTATCTACCGCCAGCCAGACACGTTACCAGTTGATACGGGTGACAAGCTTGAAATCGGTATCCCAGCGCATCGATGCCACTTATTCCACAGTGATGGTCGTGCGTGTCGCCGCCTACATAAAGAAAATGGCGTAGACGTAGAATAAAATCTCTTTCACCTTTGCTTGCTACCAATCCCTCTCACTCGAGAGGGATTTTTTATTTCAAAACTATCGTATTAATTTCTCACCTTAAAAATTAATCCAATAGACAATGTTCATCGTCAAACATTAGTTACCTTATCTTACTCCCTGATTAGTACTTTTACCCACCAACCCCCAGTAAGTATTACGTTTTTCCTAACCTGTAAATATTAGCCTAAGGTCTAAATTTCATTCTTATTTCCACTTACCCAAACAGTGCAAATTTTTAAACTTGTTTCGGATATATAAGGGCTCTAGCCCAATCTATTACACAAGCCTTAACAATATAAAGCGTTAACGACACGGATATTGAGAACGACACTCAATGGCGGTAGCGTGTCTAAAGGGAAACTTAAGTTATGAAACACAAAGGACTTATTCGTTCGCATGAGGTGGAGTTTGCTTTTCTATACCGCCTGATTGATCTCGTTGTCATTGTGTCATTTATGCTGCTACTCGTAATGAATGACGTTAACACCTCTATTGAGAAAGACTACGTAATCTTATCATTCGTCGGTAGCATCTCATTTCTGATCATGGCTGAAAGCGGCAAGTTATATCGCTCATGGCGTACAAGCTCGTTCAAAGAGCAAATCTCTATCACGTGCATATCTTGGCTCGTTACCTGTACCTTCCTCTTTATGGTTTTGTACTTCTCTCAAGTTCATCAACTATTTGATAAAAATCTATTAGTCGTTTGGTTCCTGCTTACACCTATCCTCCTTTTATCTTGGCGAAGCGTGTTTCGCGTCGCTTTAGCCTACATGCGTAAACTAGGCTACAACACCAGAACAGCAATCATCATTGGACAAACCCAACATGGTTTAACTTTGGCGAATGAACTAGAAAACCACTCTGAACATGGTGTGCTGTTCGATGGTTTCTACGACGAACGCTCAAAGGACCGCTTACCTACGTCAGACTACCCAATCAAAGGCAACGTAAGTTTAGCGCTGGAACGAGCGAAACGTGGTGAGGTCGATTACGTCTATATCGCCATGCCAATGCATGCAAACGAGCGTATCGCGCTATTCCTCAATCAGTTTTCTGATACGACAGCTAATACTTATCTCATCCCTGATTTCTTCACTTATAACCTGTTGCACTCACGTTGGGATCAAATCGGCCAAGTACAAACTCTAAGCGTTTTTGATACCCCCTTCGCAGGGATTTCATCTTGGATTAAACGCCTAGAAGATATTGTTCTCTCTAGCATTATATTGCTTCTAATTTCTCCAGTACTGCTCGCCATTTCAGTCGGGATTAAGCTGACTTCAAAAGGCCCAATCATCTTTAAACAGTTCCGTTACGGGTTGGATGGTCGAAAGATTGCAGTTTGGAAGTTCCGTTCAATGACAACGATGGAACAAGGCAACGATGTAAAACAAGCCACTAAAAACGACCCTCGTATTACGCCTTTCGGTGGATTCCTTCGTAGAACTTCACTCGACGAACTTCCTCAATTTATCAATGTTCTTCAAGGTACGATGTCAATTGTCGGACCTCGTCCACACGCGGTGTCACACAACGAAGAGTATCGCCAGATTGTCGATCGCTACATGCTGAGACATAAGGTAAAGCCTGGTATTACCGGCTGGGCTCAAATTAATGGTTATCGAGGTGAAACAGACACTCTAGATAAAATGGAAAAGCGCGTTGAATTCGATTTGGACTACATCCACCACTGGTCAGTATGGATGGATCTCAAAATCATTTTCTTAACCATTTTCAAAGGGTTTACAGGTTCCAATGCGTATTAAATTAATCCCAATAAAGAAAGCTCCTGTCATCGCAGCTGTTACCCTCATCTCGGCAGGGACATCGGCTGAACCGATGGCCTACAAAACAGACTCCGGCATTGAGCTTATTCCTACCGTTGGTTTGTTTTACGAAGGTAATGACAACATCAACAAAGCCGATAGTGGTGAGAACATAGAATCAGTCAACATATGGGGCGTAGAACCTGCTTTGCTGGCCAAAATAGAGCGTAATCAATACCGAGCAAACCTACTCTATAAGCTGAGTGCTGGGTTTTCTTCTGATGATCAGAATGACTACGATGACCACTCCTTTCAGTTTACTAATTTCTTTGAATTCAATCGTCGCAACCATCTTGTTATCGATTATCAATTTCGAGCTCAACATGAAGAAAAAGGTGAGGACTTCACTGAGGGTCAAGGCTCCTTACTGATTGATCCTGTTGAATTTCATCGCAATGACCTGAGAACAAACTATGTATTTGGTTCTGAGGGTTCAAAAGGAAGGTTCGAAGCTGGCATTGGATATCGAGACAAAACTTACCAAAACTACCGTGAAGGCTTACCCGGAAAGCGAAGCTCAAAGACGAAGTACAACGACTTTCGTTCACCAAATGCCCATTTAGAATTTTATCTACGTGCAACACCGCGAACTTATTGGCTAGTAGGCACTCAACAAGCGAACACAGACTACCTGTCAGACAACCCTTCCTCACCTTCAAAAGACAACTATTCCGGCTTCTACTACACCGGAGCTCAGTGGGAAGTAACAGGTAAAACTAAGGGCATAGCCCGCTTGGGCTATCAGGTTAAGAGCTTCGACAGCGATGAGCGAGAAACCTTTGACGGATTGAGTTGGGACATTGGTTTGGAGTGGCTCCCACAAGAGCAAACCCTATTTACGGTCAAAACCAACCAAGCGGCAGTTAGCCCTGACCAAGACGGCGATTACAACCTTCAAACACGCTACATATTAGATATAAAACACGATTGGAACAGTTACCTAACAACACGATTAGGGGCTTTGTACCAACAAGATGACTATACCGGTATCACTCGAAATGAAGATCGCTACGCCCTCTCTGCGGGACTCGATTACCACATAAAGCGGTGGGTTTTACTTCAAGCTGACTGGCGATATCAGGACAAGAATTCCAATTGGCAGAATTATAGCTTTGATCAAAACATTTGGGCTCTTAACGCTCGATTTTCTTTATAACAAGGAACGTTAATGAAACTTTTAACCACTTTGTTGAGTTTCGTACTCACCTTGTTCAGTGCTCCGACGTTTTCGGCTGCTAACGAACAGGATTACCAATTAGATACTGGCGACACGATTTCAGTCCAAGTGTATGGCGAAGAAGACCTCACCATTAAAAATATCCTTATCACGTCAGATGGCTACTTTGATTACCCATACCTTGGGCGTATTAAAGCAATCAACAAAACACCAAAACAACTGAAGTATGAAATCGAGACTGGGTTAAAGGGAGATTACCTCATTAATCCAAAGGTGATGGTCACCATCAACAGTTTCCGATTGTTTTATGTCAACGGTGAAGTGAGAAAACCTGGGGGCTTTGAATATCAACCAGGATTGACCATCGAAAAAGCGATAGCTCTCGCAGGTGGGTTAACGGATAGAGCCTCCCGTAAAGGCATCAACCTTACTCAACACAATACGGGTAAAACCGTGGAAAGTGTCAGCATGCAACGTTCTGTTGAACCTGGTGACATTGTATTTATCGATCAGAGCTTCTTCTAAATGACAGGCAATTCAATGAACGGAACTCAAGCAAATCATATCCCTTCGAATCACGTTGAGCTAATTCGGTTCGGGCACCACTTCAGAACCCTGAAAAAGAACTGGTTAAGTATTCTTGCTTTTACCATTATCTTTTCTCTCACCTGCACTTGGTATATCTATTCAAAGAAGTCGGTATACCAAGCAACGGCAACCCTACTCATCCAAGAAGAGCAAAAAAGCGCCCTCTCGATCGAAGAAGTGTATGGGGTTGATACCACAAAGAAAGAGTACTTCCAAACTCAAATCGCGATACTGAAATCCAACCACATCGCCGATAAAGTCATCACTCAACTCAACCTAACTAAGCACCCAGAATTCACCAGTGCTAGCGGTATCAAGCAGAAAATTGATGAAATAAAAGCGATTCCTTTTGTACAGGATTTACTGCACGTCGCACCAAACCCCAAGGAAACATCCCAACACAGCAAACCGTACTATCAAGCGCTACAAACTTTTAAAAGAAAGCTTGAGATTGAGCCTGTTCGCAATACCCAATTGGTGAAGATTCGTTTTCGCTCCACCGACCCTCAACTTGCAACCACCGTTGCAAACGCTGTCGGTCAGGCTTACATAGATGCAAATTTCGAAGCTAAACTGGTTGTCACGCAAAATGCGGCAACATGGTTAACCAATAACTCGCAGAAGTTAGAAGAACGCCTTAGAACCTCAGAGCAGGCTCTGCAAGAATTCTTGATGCAAGAAGGGCTAATCGACATTAATGGCATCGATGACATCTATGCTAACGAACTGGAAGAACTCAACCGAAAACTCAACACTGCTGTCAACAACCGAATAGAAGCACAAACATTAATTGAGCTCCTTAAGCGAAAGTCCTCACAGGATTTGGATAGCTTGTTATCTATTGATGAGTTTGCCAACCAAGCGCAAATACGCGATTTAAAACTATCTGAAGCACAAGCGGCGAAAAGCGTATCGGAATTATCACAACGCTACGGCCCGAAACATGATCGTATGATTCAAGCTCAGGCGCAGCTGACATCTATCCAAGCAAGAACGCAGCGACTGATACGTGAAATTTCTTTTAGTAAGCAGCAAGACTTGCTCGCAGCAAAGTCACAAGAAGATCTTTTACGAGCTGAATTGGATCGTAAAAAGTCAGACTTCCAAATGCTTGGATCTCAAAAAGCACGTTACGAGCAACTCAAGCGAGAAGTGGAATCCAACAAAGATCTTTACGAAGCGTTTTTGAATCGTGAAAAAGAAACGAACGCGACAAGCGATTACAAAAATGTCACTGCGCGATTTACTGACCCAGCTATTGTGCCACTCTTCCCTATCGCCCCACAGCGCATGAAGTTGGTTCTAATCGCTACTTTCTTCGGGTTTGCAATTGCTTGCGCGCTTGTGATTCTTTTAGAAACACTTCGCGAAGTCATTCGAACTTCATCTGATGTTCAAGATAAACTTGGCGTCACGTGCCTTGGTACCATTCCAAAGGTCAAAAAACGTAACCTCAGACAAGGAGGCGTTACCTACTCGGCTTATTTAGACCAAGATGAAAAACTGTTTAGTGAAGCTTGCCGCTCGGTAAGAACATCCTTGTTGTTAAGGCTTACGAATACCAATCAGAAAGTACTGCCTTTCACCTCTGCAATACCAGAAGAGGGTAAGACATCCACCAGCATCAATATGGCCGTATCCTTTTCAACGATGGAGAGAGTACTGCTTATTGATTGTGACTTGCGCAGACCATCACTAGCAAAACGATTCAATATTCCAGAGTCAAATCCTGGCCTCACAAACATCCTGACTATGGACGCCCCTTTGAGAGATTGCATTGTACGAAATGAAGAAGCGAATTTAGATGTACTGCCGGCAGGGATCATTCCACCTAACCCACAGGAGTTACTGGCATCAGACCGCTTCGATAAATTGTTGAGCCATCTAAAGGACAAATACGATCGCATCATTATTGATACGCCACCATTGCTGTCTGTTAGTGACGCCTTAATCCTAGGTCAACAAGCTAACGGTCTGATCACGGTTATCCGTTCAGAATCCACTAAAGCATCACTGGTTAACATAGCGTTATCCAAACAAATTCAACACTCGATACCATCTCTTGGTGTTCTTATCACTCAGGCGAAATCTAAGGAAGGAGAAGCGCTTTATGTCCAAAAATACGCCTACTAATCATTCTATGCAGTGGTATCAGATTCTTAAAAGCCAAGAAAAACCGATCCTTATTTATCAGATGGGTAAAGTAGGTTCGAGCGCACTAGAAAAATCCATTCCAAACTCGCTTCATTTACATGATTTGATGTCAATTGAAGCAGGAAAGCAGATTTCACCCGTGCGGGCACAACTCCATAAGCCCGTCACTAACCTTGTTAAACGCACATTAAAACGAGCTGTCATGTGCAATATGCTCAAACGTAAGGAACAAGTCCGTATTATTTCCTTAGTTCGTGAACCTGTTGGACGAAACGTCTCGATGTTTTTTCAGTCGTTACCGTTTTGGATGGCAGACAAGTACCTCAAAGATGACAGCGCGGTACGCTCTGAGCGTCCTCAGTTACTTCATGAAGCATTCGAAGAGCATGTTAATCACCAATATCCTCTTGAGTGGTTCGATAATGAAATCAAAGCACTGACAGGCATTGATGTTTTTGTTCAACCATTTGATCACCAACTTGGTTACCAGACTTATCAAAATCGTAATTTTTCACTCATGGTGGTTCGCATCGACAAGCTGGATCAATCGCAACAAGCGATCAGCGAGTTTTTGCAACAAGATGTAGAAGTTGTGCATGAAAATCAGGCCGACAATAAATGGTATTCACCGTTGATTAAAGAGTTTAAAAGCTCATACCAACCCAAACCTGAATTCGTCGAAGAAATGCTGTCCTCCAAGTTAACACAACATTTCTTTACCGCACCAGAAATCGAAACGTTGAAGAAAAAATACTTAACGGCTTAACCATGACAACAAAAATACTACACATTATCAATGACCTATCTAAGAATGGTGGTGCACAAAAGTTTCTCGTCGATCTCGTCATGGAACACGGGCCAGAGTATGAAATCAAAGTCCTAGTATTATGCGATGACAACGACTATTTGGATCAACTTTCCGCACAAGGAGTCGTTTGCTTCAACTGGCAAGCACTCTCCCTTAAAGAAAGGTGGTCGGTATTGCGTTGGCCAGATTTAGTGCACGGCCATCTTTACCCCTCAATCTACCTTGCTTTATTGGCGTTTGGAAAAAAACGTATTCAAACCGAACACTGCTCTTACAATCGTCGTCGCGACTACCCACTATTTAAATTCTTAGAATACATCCTTTATAGAGGCCATGACCTGACTGTCAGCATCAGTGAAAAAGTGCAAGAAGAGTTGGTTAAGTTTATGCCTCATTATCAACACAAATATCGTGTGGTTCACAACGGAGTAGACCTTGAACGCTTCCCGATGAAGGTGAAAACTGAGAACCAACTTGCTCAGAAAAGCGTGATTAACATCGGTATGGTTGGCCGACTGCATGAACATAAGGATCATGAAACGCTTATCCGTTCTGTTGCACTATTGCCTCACAATTATGAGCTACACCTTGCTGGCGATGGAGCAAAGCGACATGAATTAGAGTCGTTGTGCCAACAACTCAATATTGTAGAGCGTGTTCATTTTCATGGCGTAGTTTCTGATATCCCCGCCTTTCTTTCTAATATGGACGTTTATGTCCAGTCATCACATGTTGAAGGCTTTGGTCTTGCTGCGGTCGAAGCGATGGCGGCAGGTTTGCCTGTACTTTCTTCTGATGTACCCGGGCTGGATGAGGTCATGGGTAACAAGGAATATTTGTTCACTGTCGGTGCGTCAGAGCAGTTAGCAGAAAAGATCGCTCAACTATGCAACACGACCGGACTCTACGACCACGCCAGTGAATATTCCGTGAATCGTGCCAAGCTATACACAATCGATAAATTCCGAGATGGTTACTATGGTCTTTACCAGCAACTCTGCACCAGCAAGTAACCGTGTATCGCTGCTTGCTGCGATTACCCTAGCTCTATTCTTCGTGCCGATAAAGGTTGGATTAGGAGGGGTTACTTTAGCACCATCAGATATTGCGAGCTTGCTGTCGCTGGGATTTGCTGCACTGGTTGTCCTTGAAGGAAAAGCGCATAAGTTGTTCCACCCTGAAATTGGATTCTTGCTGTTGTTTACCGGCTACGTGTTTGTTAATGGCATGCTGAATCGCGTACCTATCTTCTCCTTAATCACAGAGACCGTTCAATGGGTTGCAATACTCAGTTTATTGGGGGTGTTATACGCCTATGGTGTATTTAGCGATGAACGAGTGATGGTGTACTTCACCTATTGCTTGCTGATCATTTGCGCTCTCGTCGCAGCGTGGCACTTTGCGCAAGGTTACCACAGCGGTTTTAAACTTCTTGGCGTCAGTAAATACGCTTTTGGTGTTCTTTGCTCCCTTCTCTATTTATATCGAGCACGAATCAAAGCTTTTCCTGTTTTAATGCTGCTTGCGTTTGCTCTACTGCTCATGTCGCAAGAAAGGAAAGCACTGCTAGGTTTCTGTTTGTTAGTCTTCATCGACCAGCTTTTTGTTAAACGATTAATCCGTCAAACCCTCAACGAAACGTATGCATGGATGGTGTTACTCGTTAGCACTTTGATTATCTTAGCGACGATATCCGCCGCACTCTATTTTGGGTTTGAACAATTGGCGGATAAGCTTGAAATAACCCAAGAGGACATTCTGTTCGCCAACCAAAGTGAGGCTCGCTGGGTTTCCAATTTACACCGTAAATTACTGTTGGCAAACGGCCTCGACATCTTACTTGAGCATCCTATTTTGGGCGTCGGAGCAAAGATGCTGCCTCATTATATGATTCATTATTTCAACTACGACGAGTTGGCTATTTATACCCACAATTTCATTCTCGACACTTCAATAGAGTATGGCTTACTCGGCATTGTCTTACTATTTGGTGGTTACTTCCACTTTATGAGGCAATGCTTCAAGACATTGAAAGTAAACAGAAAAAGCTTATTGCTTTCTATTTACGCTCTGGTGATGGTTTTTTTCGTCGCGGTGAATACCACCATCATTTTAATACTTTTACTACCCGTCATGATCAGCAAAAAACGGCATTATAGTCGTCAGATAGAACCTCTTAAACAACCTGATCATAACGATCAAACTGAATTACCGATTCCGCCTATAACCAACAACTAATCACACCGCGGAACAACGAATTTAAAGTTATCAAGGATAGGATAAATGAAATATTCAATCTCTCGACAATTTGAAAAAAACCGAGAACTTCAAGCAGACAATTTTGTGTTGGTTTATCAAATGGGCAAAGTAGGTTCGTCCTCAATTGAACACACGTTAGGTGAACGAAAAATCCCGAGTTACCATATTCATACTTTTGATGATCATGAAGAATTCCACATGTATCACAACAAAAAGGACGTAAGTAAGTTCTTTGATTTTAAGAACCGCACCATGTACCGCCTAGTACTCAACAAGCGTAAGCGCATTCTACAAAAGCGTGAACATATTAAGATCGTTACGCTAGTTCGAGATCCTATCGCGACAGTATTTTCTCGTTTTTTCCAAGACTTACACCTCCAATTTATTGAAGGGAAGAAAAATGATGCCATCCATCGAGATATGGATGTTACGTATAAGCACATCGAACATTGTTTCGATAACTACATCAATCTTAACTACTTTGCTAACTGGTTTGATAACGAACTGAAGCGCAATTTCAATATTGATGTTTTACGTCAAGATATTGATAACACGAAACCGTTCTATACATTCGACAATGAGAAAGCGAGTGTCATTCTGATCAAATGTGAGCAACTTAGCTCTCTAGACCAAGAAATCGGTGAGTTTCTTCAGCTTGACAAATTCGTGCTTAAAAACAGCAACGAAGCAAAAAACAAATGGTACTCCAATATCCACCAATACTTTAAAGAACGTTACGATTTCTCAAAGCTTTTCTATATGTATGACCTCCCTTTATACCGCCACGTTTACTCTGAGCAAGAGCGCGAAGCATTCAAAAATAAATGGAAGCAAACACCAGGGACAAAGTCATAATGAAAAAAGTACTACATATTACCGAAGCGTTCGGTGGTGGTGTTCAAACAGCGCTATACAGTTATGTACATTCCTCCCGCGCCGAGCCTTACGAACACTCCTTACTTGCTCGTGCACGCTCAAACGACATGACTAATGAATCCAGTAATCACGTATTCAAGCAAACAAAGTGGGTTGAAGGTGGCTTATGGCAGTTTATGAAAGACGCCAATGCGCTTATTGCTGAATTAAAGCCAGACATTGTTCATTTGCATTCAAGCAAAGCCGGCTTCCTCGGGCGATTCTTGAAACTTGGTCGTTCTCGTCTCGTCTACACGCCACATTGCTATGCATTTGAACGTGAAGATATTTCAAATTTTTCCCGCAACCTCTACAAAACGTTAGAAAAAATATCACTCAATAAGATCGATGTTGTAGCAGGTTGCAGTCAAAGAGAATGCGACCTCGCAGTAAGTATCGGAGCTAAACGTGCGGAACTACTGAATAACTACGTCACTTATAACAGTGAAACACGCGCTAGAAGCCCACAAAAAGACAAGCTAAAACTTGTTGTGCTCGGTCGTGTTGCACCTCAAAAAGACCCTCAGTTTTTGATTGAAACTCTCGCCTCCCTAGAACCAAACCACCTAAACCGAGAGTTCGACATCACTTGGATTGGTGGTGGTGATATTGAGCTCGAAGATCAACTACGTGAGATAGGGATAACGGTCACTGGAATGATTCCACGAAATGAAGTGGTCAACTTGCTAAAAAGTTCAGATATGTATCTGCATACCGCTGCTTGGGAAGGCATGCCTTTGACCATTTTGGAAGCGGCAAAATTACACCTACCTATGGTCATTCGATCAATCGGTGCTACTAAAGATCTTAATTATCCATTCTTAGCACAAACCCCTCAAGACATGGCGAAGCAGCTGACACACTGCATTAATCATTACCATGACATTGACTTCAACCAGTACACGGTCGGTTTAAATGAAGCGTTCAGTGAAGAGAAGCAACGCTTAGCGCTAAACAGTATCTACAGCTAAGGTTTTTTATGCTTCAATCGATTAATCAAAAACTTCAAAACTTGCCAAGTGACAAAAAGCAATTTTTCTCACTTGGTGCTGCAACGGCGATAGTGAAAGCCCTCGCCGCTTTCTTCGCTTTCTTGTTGACCCTCGTGGTTTCAAGATATTCAAACACGACCACATCGGGTCAGTTTTTTTATCTGTTTAACCTTGTCTCATTAGTCGCAATCATTGCTCAGCTCGGTTTTAATATTTCGTTAGTAAAATTCAACGCAATCGCATTTAAAAATCAAAACCGTCACGAGCAGAGTAACAATTACCGAATCGCACTTGCCCGCAGCTTGCTCTTTTGTGTCGCCGTTTGTTCTTTGCTATATCTAGCCTTTACAACATTTCCTGAACAACTCAATACGACTCAAGCCTCGAATTTCTCTTTAGCGCTTGCCATTATTGCGATTCCTCTTCTCGTTATTGGCCAAACCAACAGTCGCGTCCTACAAGCATCAAGAAAAGTCATTACTTCTCTGATTGCATTGCAGCTTGGCGTAAGCTTTCTAATGGTGGCTTTGATTATCTTTGCCAAAGACGTTTATCCAATCAGTACCGACGTGCTAATGGTGTTGTTTTTAGTCGCTACCACCGTAGTCGCTATCCATTCAACATTAAAATGGCTTCGCTCAGGTGAATACCAACACGGAAGTACCAAACATAATCCGGAACTTACCTATTCAGCAAATCAAGTTTGGGTTGGCAGTATTTTCACTAACCTCGTTCAGTGGGGAAGCCTCGTCATTGCGGGCTTTTTTATTTCGACGTCAGATCTCGGTTTACTTGCAGCAGCACAAAGAACCTCATTGTTGATTGGCTTTGTTCTTGTCACCATCAACTTTGTTGTTGCGCCTATGTTTGCCTCACTCTACAAAGAGGGCAAAATGGACCGACTACGCAATCTAAGCCGCCTTGCATGTCGAGCAAACATTGGGGCTGCGATTCTCCCCGTCATCATTTGTGTGTTATTCCCTGAATTCATCATGCAACTGTTTGGTAAAGAGTTTATTGCTGCTGCACCTCTATTATTGGCCTTATCTCTGGGGCAATTGATTAATGTCGCGACGGGTTCCGTTGGTTTCTTACTGTTAATGAGCGGCCATGAAAAGACCATGAAATACATCACCATTGTCTCTGGTGTTATTTCCATTGCGCTACTGATTTTACTTTCAAACGGTTACGGCGTTCTGGGGGCTGCATGGGCTATGGCGATAGGGTTAGCCATTCAAAACTTGGCGGCTCTTTATTTTGTTAAACGTCATCTAGGCTTCTTTCCTGTGGGGTAAATATGACCAATACAATTGCTCGACTAAGTTTCGCTGCGGTACTGTTGTTGACGGTGTCTTTATCACTTTGGAAAAGCTCAGATATAGACCACAGCGTTTATCAAGAACTGGAGAGCTATGTGGGCGGCTCCAGTACATTACACTTTACGTTCAGTCTTTTAATCGGATTTCTCGCCGTATTTAATTTCCCTAAATGGGTAAGCGCAACAAAAGCGGACATGTTTGGCATCCGCCTTCTTATATTATTGCTTTGCATTGTATCGTTAGAAGAGCTCAGCCAGTTGTTTATCGCCACTCGTTCATTCGGTTTTGAAGATCTTAGTACTAACTGGATAGGTATTATCTTGGGCTATTTCTGTGCCAAGTTTATAAAGCTCTTTGCTAATCATTAGCTTTTTAGGCCTATTCATCACTCTAAAATGACAAACTTCACGCCTGTCCTCCACAGGCGTTATACTCTCTCTATCCTTTCTCCATTCTGTACAGCGCCTTGATTTTAAAAAGAACACTTTCTCGAATTGCATTCAAATCCGCTATTGCCTTAGTTGCTGCGCTCTTGTGCCTAACACAAGTACAAGCACAGGAAGACAAACTCACCGTCATCAACAGTTATATCGACGATCTCTTCACATACAACAAAGCCATGGGCAGCTTCACTATTTTGGATAAAGGTAACGTGGTGTTGGACAAACAAACTGGTTACTCAAACCGTAAAGTTGGTTTATTAGCCAGCCGTGGTTATGTTCCTGCAGACAGCTCAAGCCCATACAAAGTGGCATCTATCTCCAAAACCATGACGGCTACCATGGTGATGCAGTTAATTGAAGCAAATAAGCTTAGTTTGAACACCAAACTGAACGACTTCTTTCCTGAGATTAGCAACGCTGAGAACATCAGCATCAGAGATTTGCTCCAACACCGCTCTGGGTTGGTGAACTTTATTGATGAACCCGACTTTCTGAGTTACTACACAAAGCCTCAAACGCAAGCACAAATGATTGCGAGATTGGCAGCGCTACCCTCTAACTTTCCACCAGGCAGTCAATATGAATACTCAAACGCAAATTACCTTTTGCTAGGCTATATCATTGAAAAAGTGACGGGAAAGAGCTTTGACGAGGTACTCCGCGCTCAAATCACGCAACCATTGAACTTAACGCACACTCAGTATTGCCTTGATCTCAAGGCGTGCGATATTCACATTACGTCTTTCTATTACTGGAACAACGCATGGGTGGCAATAACACCGCACTGGTCGCCAACCGTAACAGGTGCAGCGGCGAGCGTTACGTCAACAACACTCGATGTTTCTCGGTTTATTCGGGCACTGTTCCAAGGTGAGTTGCTCCCGAAAGAAGCAGTGCAAATGATGTTGAAGGAGTATTTTGGTATTTACAGCCCTGAATACTCGCAACTGGAACGCTATGGGCACAATGGCCTCTTGGAAGGTTATCGCTCGTCAATGCTGTACTTCCCCAAACAAGATGTTGCGATAGTCATCTCAATCAACGGACTTCATGAAACTTATGACGACATTGTGAGAAATATTATCGGTTTATACTTTGACGAGAAGGTTGAACAGCCAGATTATGACCGCCCAAACATGACAATGAATGAAGGGCAACTTAAGGCCTTCACTGGAACATACAAAGCCTTGGATTACAAAAAGGTAGTAGAGGTGTTCATTGATGATGGAGCATTAAAAGCTCAGATGGTAGGTCAACCTTCATTTACTTTTATTCCAATGACGGAAAACGAGTTCGAGAACAAAGCTTTCGGCATCATTTTAACCTTCAGCCCTGTCAAAAATGAACAGGGAAAGACCAATAACGTTAAAGCGAAAATTGGCAATCATACTGAGACCTACTACCGGTTGCGCTCCTCGAAATAGAGACTCATCGCAGGTTTCCTCGGTTAGCACTTTTTTGGATATTTTTCTTAGAGGGCGAGATATACTCTCGCCCTATTACATTAATATGAGCATCGGTTATGCCTTCACATCCAACTAAAATCACCTTCTTTGAATTCCTAACACCACTTATCACTGCGGGTAAAAAGACAATCACGATTCGTGATGAATCAGAAAGCCACTACGTGCCAAACACTGAAGTGGAAGTGTTCACCCTAGAAACAGACCGCAAGGTGTGTGACATCAAAATCCTATCAGTGGCACCACTGAAGTTTGATGACATCAACGAGTTCCACGCAGAACAAGAAGCGATTGAACTGCCAAAACTGAAAGAGCTTATTCGCGAGATCTATCCGAATATCGATGAGCTGTATGTGATTGAATACGAACTGATCAAGTAAGAACCACAATTTACTAGACGACTGGTCTAATCGCTTTTATAGTATTGCTCATGAACGCAAAAACGAACGATACACGCCAACACATTCTCGATGTCGGCTACCAATTGGTAGTGACCAAAGGTTTTACGAGCGTTGGGCTCTCAGAACTTTTAAAGGCAGCGGATGTGCCGAAAGGCTCTTTCTACCATTACTTTAAGTCGAAAGAGCAATTTGGTGAGGCATTGATTGAAGATTACTTCTCTCGCTACCTTAAGATGATCACAGCCCACTTTACTGAAAGTGAAGGCTCTGGTTGCGACCGCCTTTTGAGCTATTTCGAACGCTGGATGGCGATTGAAAATGGCCAATGTAACGCCAACAAATGCTTGGTCGTGAAATTGAGTGCTGAAGTCTCTGATCTTTCAGAAGCAATGCGCGTAAAACTGGCTTCGGGTGCGACTCAAGTGGTGAAAGCCATCGAAGATTGTGTCCAAGCGGGCATTGAAGACGGCTCAATCCAAGTTGAGTCAGCAGAACAAACCGCCCTCTTGATTTACCATCAATGGATTGGCGCAAGCTTACTCAACAAACTGTATCAGGATCGTTCCGGTTTAATGCGTAGCTTTGAGAGCACTCAAAGTATGCTAAAAGGCAAATAACGAACCACACTTAATCCGCCTTATCTTTACCCAAAAAGTACGGCGGATTTTTTAGGAATCAAAACTAGACGACTGGTCTAATAATTAATATAGGAACTTACCATGACCCAAACGCTCAACCGTCAAATCGTATTGGCTAACCGTCCAAAAGGTTCACCTGTCCCAGAGAACTTCCGTTTAGAACAAACTGCCATCCCTAGTCCGAGTGAAGGTGAAGTGCTTTTACGTAGCGTGTACCTGTCTCTTGACCCATATATGCGCGGCCGTATGAATGAAGGCAAATCCTACGCTGATCCTGTAGAGCTAAACGATGTGATGGTTGGCGGAACCGTTTGTCAGGTGGTGGAATCGAAGAACTCTGACTTCCACACTGGCGAATGGGTGGTAGCTTACACAGGCTGGCAAGATTACGCGCTATCTAACGGCGAAGGTCTGTTTAAATTAGGCAGCGAGCCGACACATCCGTCTTATGCCCTCGGTGTGCTTGGTATGCCTGGCTTTACCGCTTATGTGGGTTTATTGGAAATTGGTCAGCCTAAAGCTGGCGATACCCTAGTTGTCGCAGCTGCAACTGGTGCGGTTGGTTCTATGGTTGGTCAAATCGGTAAGCTAAAAGGTTGTCGTGTAATCGGTGTCGCAGGCGGCGCAGAGAAGTGTCAGTACGCAAAAGAGACCCTAGGCTTTGATGAATGCCTTGATCACACCGCAGATGACTTTGCAGAGCAACTAGCAGCAACATGCGACAAAGGTATTGATGTCTACTTTGAAAACGTAGGCGGTAAAGTCTTTGATGCCGTGTTACCTCTGCTAAATGTCGGCGCTCGCGTGCCACTTTGTGGTTTGATTTCTCAATACAACGCGACAGCATTACCAGAAGGTCCAGATCGTATGTCGATGCTGATGGGCAACATTCTGGTTAAACGCATCAAGATGCAAGGCTTCATCATTTTTGACCACTACGAGCAAAGCTACACAAACTTTGTCAAAGATGTAAGCCAATGGCTAGCAGAAGGCAAAATCCACTATCGCGAACATCTAGTAGAAGGTTTAGAAAACGCGCCAGAGGCATTCATCGGTCTACTGGAAGGTAAAAACTTCGGCAAGCTTGTTATTCAAACTAATCAACCTATATAAGAAAGGATTCCTCTATGATTAAACTGCATCACCTAAACCAGTCTCGCTCAAAACGCATCATTTGGTTGTTAGAAGAATTGGGTGTGGATTATGAGATCGTGCCTTACCTTCGTGACAGCGTCACCTTCCTTGCACCACCTGAGCTCAAGAGCATTCACCCACTCGGCAAGTCACCTGTATTGGAAGATGGCGACGAGATCGTTACAGAGTCTGGTGCTATCACTGAATACTTAATTGAAAAGTATGCAGATGGACGTTTTGCACCAGAGCGTGGCAGCAAAGCTTACACACAGTACATTCAATGGCTGCATTTTGCAGAGAGCTCAGCCATGGTTCCCCTGCTGCTCAAGATGTTTGTAGCTAAAGATGGCGCACAGACCAATTTCCTTGCGGACTACGCCGATGCGGAAACCATGAAAGTCATGAGCTACGTTGATCAAAGCCTAGAAGGGAAAACCTACTTTGTAGAAGAGCGGCTAACAGGCGCGGATTTCATGATGTCTTTTGTCGTCGATATCCTAAACAAGTTTGGCGTCATTGAGCGCTTCCCAAACATCCAACGTTATGGCGCACAGCTCGCGACTCACCCTGCGTTTACTAAAGCAGAAGAACTTGAAGTGAAATTCGGTTAATCGAGTTGAGGCCTTCTCAAACCGTTGAGAATTTCTGTCTATTTCAAGGATCTTTGAAATAGACAGAAATCATTCACACTAAACATGCCTGAATACCATTTATAATCCACACGACAAATAATGTTAATTGACACAAAGCCATTAATTAACAACCACTTAAAGCATAGGTGACACCTATCACACTGATTGCTAATAACAGTTTTTTTCTTCTCAATTACAGCGTTATTCTCCTCGCATAACTTTCGGATTCATCCAAAAGACAAGATTTATTATCACTATTGCAAGGAAATTCAAATGAGCAAGAAATTGACTACAGCAGCAGGTTGCCCTGTCGCACATAACCAAAACGTTATGACTGCAGGTCCTCGTGGCCCTCAACTATTACAAGACGTTTGGTTCCTTGAAAAATTGGCACACTTTGACCGCGAAGTGATCCCTGAGCGTCGTATGCACGCAAAAGGTTCTGGTGCTTACGGTACGTTCACAGTAACGCACGACATCACAAAATACACTCGCGCTAAAATCTTCTCTGACATCGGCAAAAAAACAGAACTATTCACTCGCTTCACTACTGTAGCTGGTGAGCGCGGTGCAGCAGACGCAGAACGCGATATCCGTGGTTTCGCACTAAAATTCTACACTGAAGAAGGTAACTGGGACTTGGTTGGTAACAACACACCAGTATTCTTCCTACGTGACCCACTAAAATTCCCAGACCTAAACCACGCAGTAAAACGCGACCCTCGCACTAACATGCGTAGCTCTACAAACAACTGGGATTTCTGGACATCACTACCAGAAGCATTCCACCAAGTGACTATCGTAATGAGTGACCGTGGTATCCCAGCTTCTTACCGTCATATGCATGGTTTTGGTAGCCACACATTCAGCTTCATCAACGCAGAAAACGAGCGTTACTGGGTGAAATTCCACTTCAAAACTCAGCAAGGCATCAAAAACCTAACTGACCAAGAAGCAGAAGTAATCGTAGGTAAAGACCGCGAAAGCCATCACCGTGACCTTTACGAAGCGATTGAGCGTCAAGACTTCCCTAAATGGAAGATGTACGTACAGATCATGCCTGAGCTAGAAGCGGATGAAGTCAACTTCAACCCATTCGACCTAACACGTGTATGGTCTCAAAAAGATTACCCGCTGATCCCAGTTGGTGAGTTCGAACTGAACCGTAACCCAGAAAACTTCTACGCAGAAGTTGAGCAATCAGCGTTCAACCCAGCAGCAGTAGTACCTGGTATCGGCTTCTCTCCAGATAAGATGCTACAAGGTCGTTTATTCGCTTACGGCGATGCTCAACGTTACCGTCTAGGTGTGAACCATCATCAAATCCCAGTGAACGCACCTCGTTGCCCTGTTCACAGCTACCACCGCGATGGCGCAATGCGCGTTGATGGCAACTTTGGTTCAACACTAGGTTACGAGCCAAACTACAAACAAGAATGGGCAGAGCAACCAGATTACTCTGAGCCACCTCTACGCATCAACGGCAACGCTGATCACTACGATCACCGTATAGACGAAGACTACTTCAGCCAAGCGGGTGACCTATTCCGTCTGATGAGTGAAGAGCAACGTCAAACTCTGTTCGACAACACAGCTCGCGCAATGGACGGTGTGCCAGAGTTCATCCAACAGCGCCACGTTCAACACGCATACCAAGCGGACGAAGCGTACGGCAAAGGTCTTGAGATTGCGCTAGGCTTAAACAAGTAAGCGAACGCGGTAATCATCACACTGTGTGATTAAAAGACATAAAAAAGGAGGTGCCCAACAGCACCTCCTGATTTCAAATCACTAATCCTTAATCACTAGCCACAACCAATGCTCAAGGAGATTCATTATGATTAACTTAGATTTCTTTAAGCTCTTTGATACCAAAGAACTGTTTATCTATTACTGATTCATCAACTACTGATTTTTAGCTACCGCTTTGATCAGTACTGATGTATCCATGCGACCTAAACCATCACGTTGAAGGTCTGCATACTGCTCATCCACTTTCTTAGTCAGTGGAAGTTCTAGACCCACTCGCTCTGCTTCTTGTAGACAGAAACCCAAGTCTTTGCGCATCCAATCAATAGCGAAGCCAAAATCGAACTTGTCTTCCGCCATGGTATTTGCGCGGTTTTCCATCTGCCAAGAACCTGCAGCGCCATGCTTCAACGTTTCTACAACTTGAGCGATGTCCAAGCCTGATTTTTGTGCCAGCAGCAAAGCTTCACTCAGACCTTGCAAGACACCACCAATACAGATTTGGTTTACCATCTTACAACGTTGACCCTGACCGTTTTCACCCAGTAGCGTCATCTGCTTCGCGTACACATCCATCGCTGGAGACACACGATCAAAAATGTTTTGTTCACCACCACACATGATGGTTAGAACACCATTTTCTGCGCCCGCTTGACCACCAGAAACTGGCGCATCAATGAAGTGATTGCCGTATTTAACACACGCTTCAGCCAGCTCAACCGCTAGGTCTGCAGAAGTCGTCGTGTGGTCCACTAACACTGCATCCGCTTTCAAGCCAACCAGAATGCCTTCTTCACCGTAAACAACGCTACGAACATCATCATCATTACCCACACAGGTAAAAACGATGTCACAGCCTTCTGCCGCTTCTCGTGGTGTTTCACAAGCCACACCTTGGTATTCTTCAGCCCACTTGTCGGCTTTCGCTTTTGTGCGGTTGTATACTTTGGTTTCATAGCCCGCTTTACTTAGGTAACCAGCCATTGGGTATCCCATCACACCCAGACCAATAAATGCTACTCTTAGTTTTTCCATTGCAAGCCTCCTTGAATTCGAAATAAGTGACGTTTTGAAACTATTTACTATTTAAAACAGTTAATATTTGAAACATGTTACTAAAGATTTCAGAACATTACTTGCAATAATTTCGTCTTAAATAAGCGCAACAAACTCAATCAAAGGCGAAGCCACCAAAAGTGATAATAAAAGCGTCACAATAGACGGAATCGCATCTTTCCAAGTATCAAAACGAAAATGGAAAAACATCGCACTAACTGAGGTGAAAACAATAAAACTTGCACCTATCGCACTTAACAAGTTGTTCGCCGATAACAAGCCAATTAACATCAAAATTGCACCCGTCACCTCAACCAGTCCAACCAAAAACATAGCGGCACGGTTCAATCCATATTTATGGAAGAAAGCGAGCTGAGGCTCAAAAATCGGCTTCACCCAACCAATGATTTTGATAGAACTGGCAAACAAGAAAAACGCGATTAACAACCCTTGAATAAACACCATAATTTTAACTCCCAAACAAATGATGGAAGTATTAAAGCATTCCACTTAAAACTTAAGGAGAGTAGTATTTAGCTACTTATCATTCCAAATAGGAATGCGTCATGGATAAATTTGATTGTTTGAAAGTCTTTTCTCGTGTCGCTCAGTTAGGTTCATTTACTGCCGCGGCTAACGAACTCAATACCACTCAGAGTGCGGTGAGCAAGAAGATCGCTTGGCTTGAGAATGAAGTCGGTATCACCTTGTTTCATCGTCATGCTCGCGCTATCAGCTTAACTTCTGGTGGAAAACAATATCTCGAGCTGGCGCAGACACTCACAGAACAAATGGATTCCTTCGAGTCGCAGCTTAGACGAGAGCAAGCGTCGGTCTCTGGCGAGCTCAAGCTTTCAGTGCCGAGTGCGTTTAGCGTTCGCTTGTTATCTGCGCCACTGAATGAGTTTCTCAACCAACATCCGGAGCTCAGTGTTGATGTGTCGGTTTCAGACAAGTTTGTCGATTTAGTTGAAGGCAATGTTGATATCGCGATTCGTGCCGCCTACCTAAAAGACTCGGGTTTAAAAGCGCGTTGGTTGATGGATAACGAATTGGTTTACTTCGCGTCTCCCAGTTACCTCGACAAGAACAAATCTATTCATACCGCTAACGATTTGAGCAAACATCTTTGTTTAACCTACTCACTCTCTAATCCATCTAACTTGTGGCGTTTCAGCGATGGTGATGAAGCAATTAAAGTCAAAGTGAAAGAACAGGTTCGAAGTGATAGTCCTGAGATGTTGGTGCAAATGGCGAAGCTTGGGCAAGGCATCGCTGCAATGCCAAAATGGATGGTAGAACAAGAGCTTAACAATGGTGAGTTAATTCAAGTATTAACGCAATATCAATCAGTTAAGCTACCAATGTACATGGTTTACAAAGATAGTGAGTACCAACCTCAGCGCATTCGCACTTTTATTGATTTCTTGGTTAAGCACTTTTCTCAGGGCTAAAAAAAGCTCCATCAAAAATGATGGAGCTAACTAGCAGATAGCCTTAGTGGGATTATCCCCAAGTGACTTCAATATGCAGTATTCAGAGCTTGGTCACTGACTCGAGTTCGAGGAAAACATCGCAGCGTAATAGTGATCTATTTCCAAGGTGTTTGACAAAGAAATCGCTTCAGTGACAAGCTCCCGAAGGGCGAGTTGATTTGGTTTGCATACTTTGTTAACGATTTTTGATTTAGCACCACTAGAACTTCAAATCGTTGCCTCGTCTGAAAACCAAATCATTCTCGCTGAACCATGCATATCGAGGTTACTTGGGGATATGTACTTAAGGGATTCTTTTCGCCTGCAACAGTGCTGCGGCATTGAGCATCGCGTCTTTAGTGCTGACATCCAGCACCTTCATTTTTCTAAATCGCTCCGGCTCTTTGATGGCTACATCGTGAGCGAAGATAACAAACCTCGCCTTGTCGATATCTTTGTCAGTGATTCGGTTAATGATGCCGTTCGCCCCTTGTGTTTCAACCTTGATCTTAATGCCTAACGCACAGGCGGCTTTCTCTAATGACTTCGCCGCTAAGAAGGTATGCGCCACACCTGATGGACAAGATGTCACGGCAAGAATGTCTGCCTCACCCTCACCTTGCACAGACGTATAAGCTTGAGATTGACCAACCGGACTGTCGTCTTCTGTTACCGTCTTCTTAAGCGCAATGACAATCAATGCTGTGGTAAACGAGCCTGCGATTGTGCCAACTATGTAGCCAATCTTGCCGTCCACAACTGGCAGCACAATCCAGCCGCCCCACGGTGCATGGTTAATGACATGGAACATAAACCCAATCACGTTACCGACGATACCACCAGCAACAATCGCAGGCAGTACGCGAGCTGGGTCACCGGCAGCAAACGGAATCGCCCCTTCACTGATGCCAATCATGCCCATGATGCCCGCGGCTTTACCCGCCTCACGTTCATCACGTTTAAATTTACTTGGCGATAGGAAAGTCGCTAACGCCATGCCCAGAGGCGGAGTACAGATCGCAATACCGACACCACCCATTAGCCACGGCTGAGTATTCACTTGAGTCTGAGCAAACAAAGTCGCCACTTTGTTGATAGGGCCACCCATGTCAAACGCAGTCATTGCGCCTAGTACGGTGCCCAACATCACTTTGCCAGAGCCCGCCATACCTGTGAGCACATCGTTCATGGTCGTCATTGCGCTGGCGATAGGTGAACCAATCACCCACATCACTGCGCCACAGGTGACAAACGTACCAACTAGGGGGTAGATAAAGATCGAGCCAAGCGAACTCATGCTGTCCGGCAACTGAATCTTCTTTAGTAACCAAACCACAAAGCCGGCGAAAAAACCGACCACAATCGCGCCCAAGAAGCCGGTGTTGTAGTGACTAACCGCAATCCATGAGCCAATCATACCCGGAGCCAGACCCGGCTTATCCGCAATCGAATAGGCAATGTAACCACCCAATACCGCGGTAAACAGCGTCAAGCCTGCTATCCCCATCTCAGCGATATCTGCCAGAATCCCCTCTTCCGGAACACCTCCATGACCTGAAATCATCACAGACAGAGACAGCAATACGCCGCCCGCGACAATAAACGGAATCATATGAGAGGTGCCAAACAGTAAGTGTTCTTTCATTCTGCCGAGCTTTTGCGCCCAAGGGCTGAGTGGCTCAGATGCAAACTCTAAAGGATCGATACCAGAGTCATTCGTGTTCGATTGAATATCAGTAAGTAGCTCGCGCGCTTCCTCCACCGACTCCGCCGCTTTTAACTTGTTAACGAAACCATCTTCAATGATTTTGGTGGAAATTTGTGCCAAGACTTCGATGTGGTGATGGTCATCCCCATCCGGAGAAGCCAGCATAAAAAATACGTCAGACAGTTCGCCGTCATCGGCACCGTAATCAATCCCTTTTCGGCTGATGCCCACTGCGACTGCGGGTTTAGCGACCGCATTACTTTTGGCGTGAGGAATGGCAATACCCTCGTCAAAGCCGGTATTGTCAATCTCTTCTCGTTTCCAAATGTCCGCCAAGAACTGACTTTTGCTAGTGAGCTTGCCCGCCGCGTCCAACAATTCGACGAGCTCTTTGAGCGCTTCATCTTTGGTTTGAGCCTGCAAATCCAAGCAAATGGTTTCCGGCTCAATAAGGTTTAATATGTCCATTGTTTGTACCTTGCAATGTTCACGCTCGAGAGTCATGAGTTATTTGTTCCATCTATGACTGTGTACAGAGTAACCAACACTCGTCCTTTCCAATACAGGACAAAAAGTGCATTAACTGGATTAATGTAACATGAGATTTAAACTGTGATAGAGCTCTTGCGATTATCTGCTTTAAATCCATCCTTCCGACGGTCACTATGCTAAAATCCACAAAAAAATAAAGTGGATAGAACATGAAGATCGTAGCGGTGACAGCGTGCCCTACAGGCATCGCTCATACTTATATGGCGGCAGATGCACTAATGAAAGCTGCGCCTAAGCATAACGTACAAATTAAGGTTGAGACGCAAGGCGCGATGGGTATTGAGAATCAGCTCACTCCCCACGATATTGCACAAGCGGATCGTGTCTTAATTGTGTCCGATATTGAGATTGAACAACCAGCTCGCTTTGAAGGCACCAACAAAGTCCAAATCCCTATTGAAGACGTGTTACTTAATGTCGATAAAGTGTTCCTTGTACACTGTCGATGATACGCTGTGCTGATGAACGAATACCAGATCACCTTTTTTGTCGACGATATCAATGCCAGTGCTCACGTAGCGCAGCCCCTTAATCGCGTCGCCAAAAAGTTCAAAAGCACATTACACATCATCAACATAACCCAAAATCGCGTTGCTGAGCTCACTAAATCAATCGCGGTTTTACAAGTTGGCTTGCAGCAAGGCGACTTGTGTCAAATCACGGCTATTGGTATTGATGCCGAGCTTGCCTGTTTCGTTATCAAAGATATGATTGCTGAGAACTTTACCGTTGTGGGTTCTCACATCAACTACGAGTTCTCAAGCCAACTTGCTGAGCGTCTTCCGCAAATCTGCCCGCCTTGTGAAATTAAATGGCATTACGCCAAAGCGCACACTGAACTCACCAAATTTGAGTGCCTGAAAGGGCTAGCGCAACTTATTCATCCGATTCACCCAGACGAACTCATTCTCGCCTTTATCAAACGCGAAGAACGATCCTCAACCGCAGTAACACCGGGCATTGCTCTACCACATGTCATGTTCGAAGGTGTGGACCACATCTCTGTTGCGGTTATCGCTAACGAGATTCCGATGGATTGGGCATCAAAAATGGGTGAAGTGCATCTTGCTATCGCATTAGTAATGCCAGCGAAACCGACTCGCGAACACATCATTGCGGCAACCAACTTAACCCGTAACCTGCTGACCGACCAAATGGCTGAGCGTTTACTGCTAACAAAAAGCAGCGTCGACTTGCAGGCGCTTCTGATGTATGCCATGTCGAGACTGCTTGCTTAGAGTCTGTTCTAGATTGAACCGCGATATTCCGTCGGCGTTCTGCCCGTGCGGTTCTTAAAGACTCGGCAGAAGTAGTTCACATCTTTGAATCCACAGCGCACCGATACCTCATTCAACTTAAAGTTGTATTTCTTGAGCATAAACTTCGCGCGATCTACTCGAACCCACGTAATGTAATCGGCTAACGTCATGTGACCTTGCTGACGGAACAAACGCGACAAATGGTTAGAAGAGATGCTGAACCTCGACGCAATACTGTCGCGCGTGATTGGGCGGTGAAAGTTCTCTTGGATGTAGATACAAATGCCCTGATACAGATCTTGCACTCGGCTGTGCGCCTGCGTCTCAATAGGCGCATCTAACATCGATTTAGCGTATTGCAACAAGGCTTGTAGCAACAGCTCATCCATTGGCTTTTTATTGCACTCACGAGCCAATGAACTCAGCGCTTCCAAGATATTATCAATGGCAAATCCAGAACGAGTTTGAATACTGTGCTTTTGGATATCGTAAAAGCTCGCTTCCCCTTTACGTTTGGATACGAGACTCAAACCCAATTGACGGCGACCGAAGAGAATACTTAATACCGAGCAATCTGTATCCCAGTCAGGTTTATTCCAACAGTTAGGCGGAATAAATATCGCATCACCGGTTTTCGCCACGATATGCGTCACTTTGCGATCATGACTTTCCATTTCATTAATATATTCACCAGACAAGACCAATTCTAATCGAGGGAAGTTAACCTGATAGCTAAATTCAGGTGGTGTATGAAAATCACCAGCAAACCATATATTATGGAATGGTTCTCGCTCGTTTAATACTGATGAAATCAAATCATGAAAAATCATTTTACGTACTCTTAAACACGCATCCATGATGCTATACCTATAGATATACACCCTACTGGATTTTTGTGCTATTGAGCAAAATCACACTTCCACTTTAACGTTACAAAAATCCAGTTAACGCATCAATTATCCAGTCTATAAAATCATCAACAAAGTCTTCAAACCCATATACATGGGAGTAATAACACATTTCACTTATGGTTCATCGACTTCCACATAATGTCACAGATATGCAGTAAGTTTATCCAGTAGACGATCTACATCACACTCTAGTCGGGCGGTTACAATCGTCCAGTAAATGCATTTTTTCTTCACTACTGTCTCCGCTTGGTTAATTTCAAAATACCCCTGAAATAAAAATTATATTTATAGGGGTTCGACAATGATCACCAAACTAATAAATGAAGACTTGATTAAGCTTGATCTTCAAGCGACTTCAAAAGAAGACGTATTTAAAGAACTGGTTGCAGTTCTACACGCCCAAGGTCGTATTTCAGACCAAGAGCAATTTCTTGCAGATATAAAAGCACGTGAAGAATTAGGTAACACCGGATTTGAGGATGGCGTAGCTATTCCACACGCAAAAAGTGCAGCGGTTCTTGAACCAGCGGTTGTGATCGGCGTAAGCAAATCGGGTATCGAGTACGGCGCGGAAGACGGTTTGCCTTCAAAACTGTTCTTCATGATCGCTTCTCCAGACGGTGGCGATAACCACCATATCGAAGTACTGGCAGAGCTATCTTCAAAACTGATTGAAGATGGTTTCATTGATGCATTCTTAGGTGCAGCAAACAGCCAAGATGCACTGGCTCTCCTACTTGCTAAAGAAGAGCCGCAAGCAGTGGCAGACGCACCAGCAAACCAAGGTTTCATCATTGGTGTTACTGGTTGTCCTGCGGGCGTTGCGCACACTTACCTAGCGGCAGAAGCGCTAGAGAAAGGTGCAGCGGCGATGGGTTACGAAATCAAGGTTGAAACGAACGGTTCAATCGGTGTGAAAAACAGCCCAACCGCAGAAGAAATCGAACGTGCAGACGCAATCATCGTGGCATGTGACAAACAAGTCGATATGAACCGCTTTGCGGGTAAACGCGTGGTTAAAACTAACGTAAAAGCCCCTATCCGCGATGCTCAAGGTCTGATTAACGAAGCGTTAAGCGCTCCAGAATACCAAGCAGAAGCAAGCAGCAATGCGCAAACTTCTGTTGCAAACAAAGCCTCTCAGGCTCGCTCGGACCTTTACCGCTACTTGATGAACGGCGTATCACACATGATCCCATTCGTTGTAACGGGTGGTCTGTTGATTGCACTTGCTCTTGCAGTCGGTGGTCAACCAAGTGAAGCGGGCATGGCAATTCCTGAAGGCAGCATGTGGAACCAAATCCTCAACGTAGGTGTGGTTGCCTTTACGCTAATGATCCCAATCCTAGCGGGTTACATTGCTTACGCGATTGCTGACCGTCCTGCTCTGGCTCCTGGCTTGATCGGTGGTTGGATTGCAAACAACGGTTCTTTCTACGGCGCAGACGCTGGTACAGGCTTTATCGGTGCCATCATCGCTGGTCTGCTTGTGGGTTACTTCGTGAAGTGGATTACGTCGATTAACTACCACAAATTCATTCAACCTTTAGTGCCAATCATGATTGCGCCAATCACAGGTTCGTTGTTCATCGCTGGTCTTTTCATCTTCGTTATCGGTGCACCAATCGCAAGCCTAATGGACGGCCTGACTGCGCTACTAACGAGCATGAGTACAGGTAACGTCGTTCTACTGGGTATCGTACTTGGTGGTATGGCTGGCTTCGATATGGGTGGTCCATTCAACAAGGTCGCGTTCCTATTCTCTGTGGGCATGATTGCAAGTGGTCAAACTCAATTTATGGGTGCGATGGCATGTGCAATCCCAGTTGCACCTCTCGGCATGGCACTGGCAACGGCACTTGGTCGTAAGTTCGACCTGTTCGAAGAATCAGAAACCGAAGCGGGTAAAGCGGCAGGTGCAATGGGTCTGGTTGGTATCTCTGAAGGTGCGATTCCGTTCGCAGCGCAAGATCCAATGTCAGTGATTCCAGCAAACGTACTTGGATCAATGGTAGCGGCAGTAATGGCTTTCTCATTCGGCATTACCAACAGTGTTGCTCACGGCGGTCCAGTTGTCGCTCTACTTGGCGCGATGAACCACCCAGTACTTGCTCTGATTTGTATGGCAGCTGGCGCAGTGGTTACCGCAGTAACGTGTGTAACTCTGAAGAAAGTTCGCAAAGCAAAAATGATGCAAGCAGCCGCTTAATCACCCCTACCCCCAAATGGCTCCTATGGCTTGGGCAATGTCGCCCAAGCCATGATTTTCTCTCATGGTGACACTCTATGTCTGATTTAACGATGTCCGATACACAAACGATTCAAACTCAAGCTAAGCATCCGATGTTTTTCCTGATGAACAACGTGATTCAAAACTACGCTTGGGGCAGTACTACTTCTGTTAACCAACTGTTTGGCATTGAAAACCCAACGGGCGAACCACAAGCAGAAGTATGGATGGGCGCGCATCCAAACGGTTGCTCATTGGTGATGGTAAACGGTGAGGAGACCAAGCTCTCTTCACTGATTGCTCAAGACATGAATGCCTTTCTGAGTGAAGAAGTCACAAACCGTTTTGGTGAACTTCCATACCTGTTTAAAGTGCTTGCCGCTGAGAAAGCGCTGTCGATTCAGGTCCACCCAAACAAACAACAAGCAGAGCTAGGTTTTGCACTGGAAGAAAAACAAGGCATCCCCTTAACCGCTGCAAACCGCAACTACAAAGATCCAAACCACAAACCTGAATTGGTTTACGCGCTAACCCAATACCAAGCGATGAATGGCTTCCGCCCAACAAGTGAAATCATCAGCTTCTTCTCTGAACTGGCGATTCCTGAGCTGCAAGGCTTGGTGGATGACCTTATCGCAAACCAGACGCCAACAGGCTTGGCGACCTTCTTCTCGGGTCTACTGTCATTAGAGGGTGAACAGAAAGAGATGGCGTTGACGGTGCTATTGGCTCAAGCTCGCATCACCGACTTACCTCTGTTCAACCTTATTCTTGAGCTAGAGAAGCAATACCCTGGCGATATTGGTTTGTTTGCACCACTGATGCTTAATGTCATTACCCTACAACCGGGCGATGCCATGTTCTTAGATGCAGAAACGCCACACGCTTACTTGAAAGGTACAGGTCTTGAGATCATGGCGAACTCAGACAACGTACTGCGCGCGGGTCTGACACCAAAATACATGGACGTGAAAGAGCTTGTTGCGTGTACACGCTTCAACGAGAAGCCATTCGACAGCCTACTGCTCGCACCAAACGAAATCGACGATATGTTGGAATACCCAATCCCAGTCGACGATTTCAAATTCGCCATCGTTAAACAAGCTCACCAGCGCACTCTTGAAGTACAAACCGCTGAGATCCTTATGCCTCTGGATACCAAACTTGTGCTAACTCACGCAAACGGCGAAACATGCGTAGTTGAAAAAGGACAATCAGTTTTCATTCCGGCTTACGCAAAACAGGTCACATTGGATTGTGAAGGTCGCGTCGCACGCGCTTACAGTTAATCGTTATTGTTAATAGTACGCCACTAAAACCAACGCCTCGCCACTCGCGGGGCGTTTTGCTTTTAACCCCAATAAATCAATGGTTAATTAAGCACTATAGTCTTGATCCAAAACAGAAAAATTCCCCTACAAAACCAAGAAACTGTGTAAGACTTATTGAGTAGCCCTGTTGATAAAGGTGGCAAGATGACTCACAGAAACGCTCACTCTCTTCATGCCATTATCGGCGCACTCGTCGGTGATGCAGCATCTCTCGGATTTCATTGGCTTTACGATCAAGAACTCATCAGGCAGTTTGGTTCTCCGCATCCGGAATTTCACCAACCTAACCGAACTGAATACCATGACAAAGGTTATTTTGCCCACGGTAGCAAGCAAGTCGGTGACCTCACCCACTATGGCGCGCAGCTTGTTGCCATGCTAGACGCTCTGGTTCAAACCGGACACTACGACGAGGCGCGTTACATTCGCTCCTTTCGAGAATGGTTTGATTTTGGTGGTAAATGGCAGGGCTATACAGACAAACCGACAAAGCAAACACTGCTCAACATTCATGAGTTGGCAGCCAAAGAACTGCGTGTGACCTTATGTGGGGCTGACGACACGCAAAACCCTGCACTATCTAAGCTTCCGCCGTTGGTGGCTTTTCATTCCGATGATGACAAACTCGCTAAACTGGTCGATTCCGCCGTGCGGGTTACCAATAACAACGACACCGCAGTTATGTATGCCCAAGCTATCGCAGTGATGATTCAGATGGCGTTGCAAGGCGCTGCGCCCAAAGCGTGTGTGATGGCAGCTCAGACGGTTTCTCCAAAGATTGCTAACGATATTCAACGTGCAGAAGCGATGAGCGGCAGAACCGCCACCAGCGTTGCGGAGTCCGTTGGGATGCATTGCGGTTTAGACGCTTCGTTTGTGGTGATTTGTCATTTGTTGATGAACTCAGAAAGCTACGAAACCACCATGCGTGAGAACATTTACTGTGGCGGCGATTCAAGTGGACGAGCTATTCCGCTTGGTGCCATTCTTGGGGCAAGTTACTACGACACACCAATGTCGATTCCAAATCACTGGATGGATAAAACCGCACTACCTCGCCGTTTACTGCAGTGTTTATAAAAGAAGGGGATGTTGCGGATTCAGGGCAAAAAAAGAGGCCCATGAGAGCCTCTTGCTATGCGTTACTCGGCGGGTACTGCCACTGAGCGGAACTTGAAAAGCTTCTTAGGAGCTTTGGTTAACAAAATGCCAAACATAAGAGGTAGCATTAAAATAATCGACTGCTCTGAAAGCATTTCTCCATTAATAAACGCGGATAGGAATAACGCGACCAAAGGGAAAATCAGAAAACAAATCGAAGCTTGAAACGGTGTCGAAACCTGACCCAGTTTAAAGTAAGCCACAATACCGCCAACACTTGCCACAAAGCCAAGATAAACCACCGCTAGAACTGAGTCGTAAGTAAACGCCAATACATCAATTTGCTCAAAGACTGCTGATAAAGCAAATAGTAGAAGAGAAGCAATAAAACAAGGCAGTGCATTATAAGTCAGCACCTGGATGTCCTTACAGTATTTTTGAACTAGCACATACATCACTGCATGCATTGCCACCGCGAGAGCTAATGACATCGTACCCAGTAAGTAATCTTCCCCACCCAGTTGCATCTCGTTGCCCAAAATCAGACAAAGACTTACCACTGCCGTCAACAAGCCAAACACTTGGTGACGCGCTAAACGCAGCCCTAAAAACAGGCCAGACATTAGCATCACCGCAACCGGCATGTTGGCAAAAATAATCGATGCAAGACCCGATGAGATGTATTGCTCTCCGTAAATCATCAGAGTAAACGGCATCGCAAAGTAGAAAACAGCCACGATAAAAATCCAGTGACGTTTACCCTTTGGGAACATCAAAGGTTGTTTGAATGCTTTTGCCATCACAAACAGCAAAGGCGCAGCAAGGAAAAAACGCATACCTGTGGCAAGAACAGGGGGAATAGAGTGCAATGCGACTTCCATTGCGAACCAAGTGGTTCCCCAGATCAAACACACGGATAGAAAGAGTACAGCAGTAAAAGATTTTGAATTCATGACGACGACTTACTTAAAACATTTAATATTCACTGGCTTGTTTCACCAGATTGACGTGCCACATTTTAAAAACTTCCATCTAGAAATGTTTTACCATTTACAAACACTATTTAAATAGATATGGAAATTTATTCTACAAAAGCCTTAATTAGAGAAAATTTACTCCACAAAAAAGACACATGGCAATGTCATTGTTTTATTTGTGGTTTTAGAAAGCTATAAAGTGTGCGATCCAAGTTGAGCGCAGTAAATCGTTCTAAATGGAGTTTATCCTTCATAAATCACATGTACTAACCACTCCATCACCTTAACGGCGTAGTAGTGTGATGGCTGGCAACATATATAAAACAAATGGCATATATAATTCTTTAGCAATCCTTAACGCTCTGACTGAGCTTCGCCCTAGCCTGAGCCAATGCAGGCTAGGATATTTTTTTAGGGTTCGCACAGACAAGTAAAGCTGTCAGAGCGTCTCAGCAAAGTTAAAAATGCACCAGTCATTAACTGGTGCATAAAGCGAAAGGTTGAATACTGACTAATCTAAAAGACTATAGAGATTCAAAGCCAACACTAGCTTCCGTATAGCCTTTTCTTTCTGAGTTGTAGTCGATAGCAACATTCAAGTGACCTGATAGTTCACCTTCTGCGGCATAAACTGGGCAAGTTGCAACATGCGAAAGGTACGTTGCCTCTGTCGGCTTCATAAAGTAGTAAATTTGCTGCAACTCACACTCACCTACGCTCTTACCAGATGACTGAAGACTTCCTCTTTGCTGATGAAAGTTAGGAGCAGCATCTAAAAGGTAGCTTGGTGTTAGCGTGTAGATATGAGTCTGATAGATATCGGTAAACTCGTGGCCCGCTTTGTACATTTGGCTGCCCATATCGTAAACGACGTTTAAGTGCCAATAAGCAATTTCGGATTCATCCGTAACTTGCGCACCAGGTTTTGAGTACATACAAGTAATCTGGCTATGTGGGGTTTCCATATCTTGATCAGCCATGTGGCCTCTCTTGATAGACTGGATACCACAACGATGCAGCGTAAAACCAGAAGACGCCATACGATCATGGACTTGATGAGCAGATTCAAACTTTGTATGTACTCCCTCAGGCGTGCTACTGGTGATATCAACTGAGTTGTTGGCATGAGCTTGTAGGCTAATACCAGCGATGAAGACGACTGCAACTTTTATATTTTTCATAGTAATGTTCTATTCTCCTCATTAGATTCGAGAGGGAAACTAACTTACCAAACAAATATGAAACAACTTTAATATAAAAATTTGTGATATTAGATCCATATATCAGGACTAAAATTACCACAAAATCATATAAAACCCTTTTTATTCATATAATTAACAGCAAATCAACTCAGTAAAAGCCTGTTTTATTCTCCCTTCTAGAACGAACGCTTGCCAAATGTGCTTAAACTTTATTTTACTTTCATAGTCTGCTTACAATGAAAGATAACCAACTGAGAGAGCATGTATGGACCTTAACTTGTTAAAAACGTTTGATGCAGTCATGAAGTCAAAAAGCGTCAACGATGCCGCTACCGCGTTAAATATCACTGCGCCCGCCGTGAGTCACGCACTCAACAAGTTAAGAGATCAATACCAAGATCCCCTCTTTGTTCGTCAAGGCAGAGGTATCGTGCCGACGAATTTCGCGATTGAGTTACACGCAGAAATTAAAGAGCCTTTAAGCCTATTGATCAACGGTTCGAAATCTCGTCAAGAATTCACGCCAGAAACCAGCCAACGCACGTTTCGAATCTCTAGCCATAAAGATATCGATTTAATGCTCGTGCCAGCCTTGGCGAAATACAAATCTCAGCATGCGCCATTGGTATCTATTGAAGCGGATGTGGAACACTTAAACGAACAAGACCGTCAAGACGACTTAAGACGTCGACGCGTGGATGTGATCCTTGCTACCGTGCCTTTGACGGATCATGGTTATCACAATGAATTGCTGTTTGAACAGGAACTTATGGTGACTGTAAGCCAAGATCATCCTCGTATTCAAAACACGCTAACGTACGACGACTTCATGCGTGAGTCTCATGTAACTTGGCGAACGCAGCGGCTCAACACCAACGCTTTAGACTCTTTGATCATCGAAGATACGCTTCCCCCGAGACAAGTGGCTTATTCCACCGGCTCGACCATGACAGCGCTACAGTTAGTGTCTCAAACCGATTGGATATGCGTTACCTCGCGTTGGTTCTCTGACAACTTGGCAAGCAAGCTCGGATTGAACGCTTTCCCTTTGCCCTTTGAAGCCAATAAGGTACCTATTTACATGACGTGGCACCAATCACAAAAGAACGACAAAGGGCATGAATGGCTAAGGAATGCTATTAAACAAGCGGTCACTCAATCCATCGAGTAACAGACGAGCAATAGCAGTACACCCATAGAAAAAGGGCAAAACCTGCAGCTTTGCCTTTGATATCATTAGCCTTCGAATAACCAGTTTTGCCAACTCTGCATTCTCAGAATCACTTTACGTACGATGCTGAACATTTCCCATTTAGGTGAGTACACCGCGACGTGTGCATCAGTGCCAGATGGCAATGGCATGTCTTTGACTAAGTCTGGATTATCCAATTCCACTTTCACTAAGATTCGGCCACCAGCAGGAATTTGCTCTGGGTACTTCATGTTACCTGATGGTGATATCGCGCCCTGAGCAAAAATGTCATTTACTTGTGTCACATGCGCCTTGTAAGCATGACCAGGAATAGTATTGAAGGTCACTTCCGCCGGATAACCGACTTTCACATATCGTGCTGGCGCTTGTTTAAATGCAGCAAACAACTGTTTTTCTTCTTTGTGGACGAAGGTCAGGTTGCCTTGAAACGGCACAATACGACTCTTCATACCCGGACGCAGCGCCACTTGCGTGACATACCCATCCGTTGGTGCGGTAACGGTGGTTTTGCTCAGATTAAACTGTGCAACTTCGAGCTCGGATTGGTATTTGCTTTGATTGGCTTTTTGCTCCAGTAATTGGTTCTCAATGTTGTCGATTTTCTCTTGAGAAGAGTAACCTTTGCTGCCCAGCTTTTTGTATCTCGCTAATTCAGATTGGTAAAAATCAATCGCTGATTCCGTGCGTTTGATGTCACTTTGAATACGGTTCACTTTGTCTTTAAATGGCGTGTCGTCAATTTGGTAAAGTGGGTCACCCGCTTTCACTTGCTGGTTTCCTTGCACATACACTTGGGTAACCATGCCTTCTACCTGAGAAGTGATTGGCGTCGTCACGCTATACAAACGCGCCATACGAGAAACCGGTTGATACATCGCCATGTAGAGAAAAATCCAACCAACGATGAACATGCCAATGACCGACGCCGTGGTGAGTGTCCACTTGGTTTTAGGCACACGAAATACTCGAAACACGATAACGCACAGCGCTACGTAACTTAGGATGATGAGTGTTTCCATTATTCTTCCCCTTTCGCTTGCTCAAGTTGATTGATGCGGGCTAACAGCTGCTCGTAATCTTGTTGAGATATCGAAGGCTTAGCACCTAACCAGTTTTTCTTCTCTCCGTCGTACATGGTTGCCCAGATCCAAAGGAACGGCCAAATCACATGAAGGAAGAACAAGCTCACCCATCCCGCAACATGAATCGCATCGGCATGAGGGTGGTTACGTTTTTTCGCAATTTCGTAGGGAATATCGTGTAGGGCAATCAATCCAAAAATCAGAATCAACAGCACCACAAATAAGATCGCCAGAGAGGCGTAGTCCAGGGTTAAATTCATTGTGGAAGCTCCTAGTTTAAGACGTTCTAGACGTTTAAGACGCACTAAACACTGCTAAAACGTAACTGAGTGATGACTTTCCTTAAGCTTGTCGCTCCGTCGCAATGAAGAAATAGTAGGATGAGGCTTACATCAGGACTATTGATTCCTGTTTAAATGACAGTTTAGTGATATTTAATTGTCCATAAAATCATCAAGTTAGACCTCTATACCCATTCAAGTTCTGAATGGTTTCAGAATAAGCAGAACAGGATCGAATCTCGCTTTCTACAAGCAGAAAAAAAGCGATACCAATATTGATATCGCTTTGGATAAGGTTGCAAGGCCAGTAAATATTCCGAAAAAATCGATTGGACCCCTCCATCTCTCTAAACGGGTATTAATAACCCGGCACAAGCAACAAACCTAAAATCACTTTTATTCTTTGACTGTTCAAAATGGAATTGAAATTATGTTATAACATAACACTTATTCAATTGGCTGACAGTTATTGCTTAGTGATAAGAGTCACAGAACAAACCCGTGAAGAATTTAAAGTGCCCCAAAGCATACATAAAAAAGAGCAGAGACGAATCTCTGCCCTTTTACCTACGCTTAATGATTAAGCTTGATAGAAAACGCTTCTTCCCGACAAATTAGCGCTGTATTAACTTCTGTATGCGTTATTTCTTCGCGTGGAACATCGCTTGCCCACTCTTGTCTTTATTCGACCAGAAATTGATGTTGAACTGAGCATCATCGCTCATCTCAATACGGTGCCAGTACTGCGGTGGGCTGGTAGCAAACTGGCCTGCATTAATCACCACCACTACTTCTGCTTCTGTTGCGTGTTCATCAGCAAAGCCGTAGTAGGTCACTTGCCCTTCCATGACGCACAGCTGTCCAAACACTCCCTCAGCGGTATTGTGATGAGTCAGTAGCGCTGGTGGCACATTGTCTTTAGTGAAGAAAGGCGTTGAACGTTGAACTGTCCAGTCTTTAGGAATTCGTAGATGCGACATAATGATACCCTCTCTAATTACAATTCTTTTCGTTTAAATCGGTTAAGCCTGAGCGGCTTGAGACAACTCTCGAAGTAGTGGAAATGCTTGCGTAGCTTGTTCTCCCGTCACGACGAAGCCCATGAGTCGGCTATTTTCATCTTCTGCCTTCGCGGCAATGCCAGTTTGAGAAATCTGCACGCTCCAACTCGTCACCGAACTAAAATCGCCTGCCAATTGAATTGGGTAGCTCGGCGTTTTCACCTTTACCATCATAGGCGGTAGTTTCAGCTCTGCTTCTTGCCCCAGTAGTTGTTTGCCCAAAGCATTGGCACTTAGCACGATCGGTTGGAGATACGGCATCAGTCGACCTTGGATCTCGGCACAATCGCCTAATGCGAACACATTGGCTGCTGATGTCTGTAATCGAGCATCCACCTCGATGCCTTTATTCACGCTCAACCCACAAGCCTTCGCTAACCAAGTGTTAGCACGTAAACCCGCAGCTGAAATCACTACATCGGCTTCGATTGCTTTACCTTTGCTCAAGCTTGCCACCAGCGAATCATCTGAACGATTGATCGCAACTACACCAGTCTCCAAGGCAAGTTGAATACCTTGCTGCTTAAGTTGGTTCTCCAGCGACAATGCAACAAATTCAGGAATCAGGTTAGCGAGCAAACGGGGATTTGGCTCAACCACCGTAACGGCTTTACCACTGGCTGCAAGATCCATAGCGATCTCGACCCCGATCAGACCACCACCCATTACTAGAATTCGTTTCGCACGACTGATTTGCTCTTCAGCTATTTGATATTCTTGTAGCGAGTTCAGCGTTATCACCTCAGGTGCTGCATCACCAGATATTGGCGGCACAAAGGCTTTCGCGCCTGTCGCAAACACCAGTTTGGAGTAAGGGTAGGCTTGACCATTGACTACCACTTGCTGAGCTTGCACGTCGACATGCTCAATCATGGTATGGACGAACAGTTCGATGTTGTGTTCCTGTGCAAACGCCTCACCACTTTTAACTACCAAGTCTTGGGCAGTTTGCTTGTTACTGAATACATGACTCAAATCGGGCTTGTTGTATTCCGCACCATCATCAGCAGTAAACACTTGCAGCGGAATATGTGCGTCCATTCGGCGCACTGTTTTCACCAATTGGTAAGCCGCAAAGCCGCTACCAATAATCACAATAGGTGCTTGCATATTCGCCCCCTTACCCGTTGTATTCGACAAAGACGTCTTTACCCAAGTGACATTCTGGGCACAAGAAGTAATCTGGCACTTCAGACCATGCTGTACCCGGTTCAACGCCTTGATTAGGCTCACCTTTAGCTGGGTCGTACACCCAATTGCAAACCGTACAAACCATGCATTGACAATCTGCAGGGTGCGCCTCGGTACTAGGGTTACTAGGAGCGGTATCTAACACAGCTTGTGTTGCTACTTGTGCAGCGGGTTGTGATTGAACTTGTGGTGCAGACGCAGCAATCGCCGGAGATATAACAGAACTTTTCAGATCATGCTTTGCCCACAATTTCGCGATGTTCTGACCATGTTCGCGACATTCACGCATCGCTTTACCATCTGGTCGCCATTTGGTTTTCAAGCTCACTGCGGTTTCAAAACCTGCGTCGGTCAATCGAGCATGGATACGATCCACCGCGCCACTATTCCACCCGTAGCTACCGAATGCAGCGGCCTTTTTCGCTTTAAAGCGCAGACCGGTAATTTCTTCTAGCATGCCTGCGATCTTCGGCATCATGACGTTATTCATGGTAGACGAACCAACCAAGATGCCTTTTGAGCGGAATACATTGGCGAGAATTTCATTCTTATCATGCTTAGAGACATTAAAGACTTTGACCGCCACGCCAGGGTCAACATCATGAATGCCTTGCGCGATTGCATCGGCCATCATTCGGGTGTTGTTTGACATAGAATCGTAGAAAATCGTAATGCGATCTTCTTGATAATTGTCTGCCCATGCTAAGTATTGCTCGATGATTTGAACTGGATTATCGCGCCATACAATACCGTGTGACGTAGCGATCATGTCAACAGGCAAATTGAAGCTCAGCACTTCTTTGATTTTGGCGGTTACCAAACTGCTGAACGGCGTTAGGATGTTTGAGTAGTAACGCAAACACTGTTCCATCAACTCATTTTGATCCACTTCATCATTGAATAAGCGTTCATCGCAGTAGTGCTGACCAAATGCGTCGTTACTGAATAACACTGCATCGCCAGTTAGATAAGTCATCATGCTGTCTGGCCAATGCAGCATCGGCGCTTCCACGAACACCAATTGCTTACCGTTACCAATATCAATGCTATCGCCCGTTTTTACGGTTTTGAAGTTCCACTCAGGATGGTGGTGATGACCCACAATCGAATCAATCGCCGCTTCTGTACAGTAAATTGGCGTGTTCGGAATCTTCTCCATTAATGCCGACAATGCGCCTGAGTGATCTTCTTCTGCATGGTTTACCACGATAAAGTCGATAGACTTAAGGTCGATTTCCATCTCTAAATTTTGGATGAATTGTTGACTGAATCGATGATCGACCGTATCAATCAATACGGTTTTCTCTTCACGAATTAGATAACTGTTGTAGCTGGTACCTTTTGTCATTTTGTATTCTGTACCATGGAAGTCCTGAACTTCCCAATCGCGTTGACCTACCCAGTGGATGTTGTTTTTTACGTGAATTGTCATAATTACTACCTTGAATGACGGGATAAACAAAAATAATTTCTTCTTGTATTGCACTGGGCGTGCCAACTTTTAATTTCTATATCTTTCAATGATTTAATTAAAATCCAACTTTAATATATGTCATTTAGACACAGTTGAAAATTGTCATTAAGACACTACAATAGTCATATTGACACAATTGGTATTGGCTATGACTTCTTTAATCGCGCAATGGCTACACATCACGCAAGACCTTAACTCGGCGCTCACTCAACAGGCTCGCTTCGATACGTTATTAACCACGATTCGAGATGTATTGAAGTGTGACTCTTCTGCCCTTCTTTTGTATGAAGACCAGCACTTTAAACCTTTAGCGATCAATGGATTGGCGAAAGAAGTGCTTGGACGCCGTTTCTCCATTGAGCAGCACCCAAGATTAGAAGCCATTGCCCGAGCAGGCGATATCGTGCGCTTTCCCTCCGACAGCGATTTACCGGATCCATACGATGGCTTGATTCCAAACCACGATGACAAACTGCATGTCCATTCCTGCATTGGTTTACCTTTGCTGATCGACGATCAACTGATTGGTGCCATTACGATTGACGCCTTCGACCCCAACCAGTTTGATGGGCTACGCAACCAAGAATTACGTTTTGTCAGCGCATTGGCAGCAGGTGGCCTACACACTGCACTCCTACTAGAACAACTAGAGACACAAGCGAGCCTGCCACGTGACTCTTACGCTGAGAAACGCACCTTAAGTAACGAAATCATTGGCAACTCTCAGGGCATGAAGAATCTTCAAGAGCAGATTGATGCAGTCGCCGATACTGAATTGTCTGTGCTGGTGATGGGAGAAACGGGCGTAGGTAAAGAGTTAGTTGCCAGCGCTATTCACCATAGCTCTAGCCGCTCTAGCAATACCTTGGTTTACCTAAACTGTGCGGCGCTGCCGGAATCAGTGGCGGAAAGCGAGTTGTTCGGTCATATCAAAGGTGCTTTTACAGGCGCGATCAGCAATCGCAAGGGTAAGTTCGAACAAGCCGACGGCGGCACACTGTTTTTGGATGAAGTTGGCGAACTGTCGTTAGAACTGCAAGCTAAGTTACTTCGAGCTCTACAATACGGCGACATTCAACGTGTGGGTGATGATCGCCATATTCGAGTCAACACACGCATTGTCGCCGCCACCAACCGTATATTGCATGAAGAAGTAACCGCTGGGCGCTTCCGAGCCGATTTGTATCACCGTCTAAGCGTCTTCCCCCTTCATGTTCCGCCTCTTCGTGAACGTGAAGACGATGTGTTGTTATTAGCGGGCTTTTTTGCCGAACGCTTGAGAAGCAAATTGGGATTAAACAGCATTCGTTTGTCTCCCACTTTGGTGCAAGCACTCAAAGACTATTCATGGCCAGGCAATGTGCGGGAACTTGAACATGTCATTAAACGTGCTGGTGTTTTGGCAAAAGCGCGTACCCACGCTATGGACATCGAGTTAGTTGAACAAGATTTTGATATCCGAACGCCGAATCAGAACATTAATAACGTTGAAGAAACGGAACAAAACTCTCGGCTTGAGCTACCAGAAGGCGGATTAAAGCCTGCTACAGATGCCTTCCAAAAAGCGATGATTGTTCGAGCTCTGGAAGAGAATCAAGGCAACTGGGCAGCAACGGCACGCCAGCTTGAAATAGATAACGGCAATTTACACCGATTAGCGAAACGCCTAGGGATAAAATAGGGATTGGGTAAAAAGCGTGTGAGATGGTGGAATTACGCAGGAAAATCGATCTTGCTTGTGTCAAAATGCGCCATCTCAATCGACAAGTCATAAAGTAATGAATTATCAAGCTGCTATTTTTGACATGGATGGTTTGCTCCTCGATACGGAACGTGTCTGCATGCGCATTTTCCAAGAAGCGTGTGAAGCACAAAACCTCCCATTCTATAAAGACGTTTACCTTTCAATCATTGGTCGCAATGCAGCAGGCATTGAAGTGATTTTCCGCAAAGCTTATGGGGATGATCTTGACCGATTGCACAAAGAGTGGCGTGACCGATACGATGCAGTGGTAAAACATCAAGCGATACCAGTGAAAGATGGCGTAGTTGAATTGCTAGAGTGGTTGAAGGAAAAAGGCATTCCTACCGCAGTGGCAACATCAACAGCGAAAGAAGTAGCACAGAAGAAGTTGGAACTGGCGGGCCTAAGCAAGTATTTCGACAACTTAACGACAGGCTGTGAAGTGTCACACGGCAAACCAGATCCAGAGATCTACCTGCTTGCAGCAAATCGTCTAAACGTAGATCCAACCAAATGTATCGCGTTTGAAGATTCCAACAATGGCGTACGTTCTGCAGTAGCGGCGCACATGGTTACTTTCCAAATCCCAGATCTTGTTGAACCTTGCGAAGAAGTTCGTGCCTTTGGCCATGCAATTGTTCCTTCCTTGAATCACGCATTAGCTGAGTTAAAACAGGCATAACCCGTTTCCTCTCATCTAACTGACTAAAAACGCTCCATCTTTTGGGGCGTTTTTTGTGGATAATATTTACCCAACTTTACACATAACTGTGTAGTTATATTCACAACATTAATAGATAATCACTCGCATAACCACACATAAAACAAGGATTATATTATGCTCAACAAAAAGCCATTAACTTGGCAAACTATCGCTTTGCACTGGGTAACTGGACTTGCTTTTATCGGGGTGTTCGCTCTAGGGCTTTACATGGTCGATTTGCCACGCAGCCCAGAAAAGTTTGAGTGGTATGGCATCCACAAATCACTAGGCGCTATCATTTTAGTTGTCGCTCTTATCCGTCTAGTGTGGCGCTTAAAAGAAGGTGCTCTACCACCCGCTTCAGAAATGCCTGCATGGCAAGATAAAGCGGCCAAAGCAGTACACGGTATCCTTCTGCTCGCTACTTTGGCAATGCCTATCTCTGGCATCGCAATGAGCGCTGGTGGTGGCCGAGCGGTCGATATCTTCGGTTGGGTTATTATCGCTGAAGGTCCAGAAACCCCTTGGCTTCAAGAACTCGGCTCAACCATTCATCACTCTGCAGTGGAAATTCTGATTGCTGTGTTTGTTCTTCACGTTGCTGGCGCTATCAAACACCAAGTGGTCGACAAAGATGGCACCATTTCTCGAATGCTTGGTCGCTCGTAGAATCGATATAGATACAAAAAACGCACTCTCAATTGGGAGTGCGTTTTATTTTTAGCTCATCAACATCTCTGAAGAATCGAGCGATTGAGGTTCTATCGTCTGCTTCTTCTGCCAGCGGTCGATCACAAGCGTCGCAATCAAATCCCCTTCAACATTAACAGCGGTGCGGAACGTATCCAACGGTCTTTCTATCACCAATAAAATCGCAATCGCTTCCAGCGGAATACCCGCAGCTAACAGCACTAACTGCATCCCCGACATGGAGCCCGAAGGCATGCCCGGTGCACCTACGGAAGAAACCATCGCCATGATGAAGATCATCACCAATCCAGTGGTACTCAAATCCACACCAAACAACTGTGCTAGGAAAATCGCAGCGACACCTTCAAATAACGCGGTGCCATCCATGTTCATTACAGAGCCGAGTGGCAACACCATGCTACTGACTTCTGGCGCGACATCTAAATTGTCTTCCGCACTTTGCTTTGCTAAAGGCAGCGCTGCCGCACTTGATGACGTCGCAAACGCCATGGCTAATGGTGCTGAAATCGCTTTAAATAACGCAACTGGAGAGATGCCCGTCATTACCTTGGCAATCGTTGGTAACACGACTAACCCGTGCACCATCGTGAGCACAAACACCAGTAACGCAAACAACGCGAGTTGCTGAATCAGATTCCCACTTGAAGTCAGCGTGATATCAAACACGATCGCAAAAATAGCAATCGGAGACAGCTTAACGATGCCTCGAATCATGGTGTTGACGCTTTTGTTCAGCCCCGAAATCACCGCTAGCAACGGATGACCTGACGGAACAGAAAGCAAAATCGCAACGCCTGCCATAAAGGAGAAAACCACGATCGCCAGTAAGTTACCATTCGCCAGTGCAGCAAACGGATTCACCATCGCCATCTTAACGAGATTAGTGAGTATGGCGGCACCACCAGCGCCTTGCTCGTCAATCAAATGGACATCACTACCCACAGAAATGCTTTGGCTAAGTGGCTCCCATGCAGGCAATGCTAACGACGCACCAAGTCCTAAACTAATGGCAATTAAGGTGGTGAAACTGTAGAAGAGCAGTGTTCGTCCACCCAGCGCTTTAAGGCGAACGGTTGAACCAATATTGGTGATGCCTTCGACAAGAGAAAACAGCACCATCAAACCCACTACCATTTTCAGTAAGCCGAGATAGACCGTTTTGCCCAACATTAAAATTTGGTAGTAATCACTCGACAGTAAAAGCGATTTGTCTGCCAACCCATGGTCGACTAAAAGAAGGATGGCTTGAGCCCCACCCCACGCAAGTAGGGCAGAAATAAGAAGTTGAACGGGCAAAGAGAGTTGCAAATGACGCATAAAAAACACCTAGCGCCACAAATCCTGATGATTTGGGCGCTCGATAAAAATGAAAAAATGGAAGTGAAGAGTCACGGCTTGGATTAAGACCAAGAGCCTTTGTAATATAGGTTCAATAAACCTTTTACGCGTTTGAGCACTACCAAAGCCGACACGCGGAACCAACCGAAAATAACGCGCTGATGCAGCCTAAAGATCGTGTCGTACAAGCGGCGAACGTAGCGTCCACGCAATACGAGTTTGTCATTCATCAATGCGCCAACCGCGTAGTCATGCCCGAGTGCGACAACCATCCCGCCGTCTTTGAATACAAACGGTTTTAACTCTTTGCCTTTCACCAAGCGTTTAAATTGCTTCGCCAAATGTGCAGCGGCTTGGTTGGCGGCTTGCGCTCGTGGTGGTACAACACGTCCATCCTCTTGTGGACATTCTGCACTATCACCGATGACAAAAACGCTCTCATCAAGAGTGGTTTGCAACGTTGGCAACACTTTAAGCTGGTTAATGCGGTTGCTTTCTAGACCATCAAGATTCGCTAACCAATCCGGGCATCGAATCCCCGCCGCCCAAATTTGTAGATCAGCAGGAATGACTTCATTTTCCGTCACGATGCGGTCTGCTTCTGCACGCTGAACTTTAGTGTTTAAGCGAACGTTAACACCCTGCTTTTGTAGCTTCTTCAACACTTTTGTAGACATGCACTCAGCACTTGCAGGTAACACACGATCCGCCGCTTCGATAAGCGTAATCGAAAGCTGAGTATCATCTTGATAACGGTTTAATTGCTTGCTGACTTTCGCCCATTCGGCCGCCAGCTCAACACCAGTCGCACCTGCACCCACGATAGAAACACGATGTGAGCCACCGTTCGCCAGCATTTGCTTCATCTGTTCCCACGCTTTTTCTGCTTGAGAAGCCGAATCTAAGAACAAACAATGATCGCTTACACCCGGAATTTTGAAATCGTTACTGATCGCGCCAACGGCAATCACGAGGTAATCGTATTTCAATGTTTGCTCTGGAGAGAACTCAGCGCTCACAGTAATCGTTTTATTTGCTCGGTCTAAGCCTGACATACGAGCTTGAACATATTGGTAACCATGACAAGCAGCATGAAGACGAAACGCAACCGAATCTAGCTCATTATCAAACGTGCCCGCCGCAATCTCATGAAGTCTTGGTTTCCATAAGTGATGAGAAGATGGCTCAACCAAAGTAACGGTATGGTCAGATTTGCCTGCAAAACTGCTCGCTAAACGCGTGACCATTTCTAGACCCGCAGCACCACCACCGACAACAACAAAGTTCGACATACTCCCCTCCCGGAAACCATCCATCGAAAGATAAAAATCAAAAACGCAGCAAATACGTTTGGAATGGCGGGCATTATATTGAGTTGCAAATAAATGATAATAAGCTGAAAAAGAAAATGACTATTACGGATTTGTAAAAATAAGAAATAATCGTCTGAGCCAAATACTAAAAACAAAAAAGCCACCACTTTTCAGTGATGGCTCTGATACATAATTGGTTATGAAAAATCTTTTGAGATAATGTTTTCAATATTTCTTTCTGCTAATGCAGCAATGGTCAACGCAGGGTTTGCACATCCATTGTTTCCAGGAATAAGCGCCCCATCAATAACATAAAGACCATTGTATCCATCTACACGCCCAAATAGGTCTGTCGCTTTCCCCATTTCCATTCCTCCAACTGGGTGCGCACCAGTAAAAATAACGTCGGAGAAACCCTGAGCTCCTATTCGTTGCCAGTTAGCTCGTGCAACTTTGTTGTTTACTGCTCTTAAGGCATCCGTTGCATCTTTCTCGTTCTCTTTCGGATAATGAAGAACCGCATCATCGATAGAGGCATCATAATAAAAATGACCTCGATTCTTTAAGTCCGCAGTCACGGATAGCATCATAGAAATCCCTACGTCGGCAATACCAGCATTTGCCCAATTTTCTGCTGCGACCGGGCTTCTTCCGGCTTCATCAACATAAATTGCTGTAGGAGAAGGAGAAGCTTGAGCAACACCAGCAGGTAATCCAAATAACGACTGTCTAAATGCCATTCGGTTGCCATTATCGCCCCAGTTCTTGCCGACATATTCATTTAACTCCGGCAAGTCTCCTCTCTCTTTTGCTCTAACAAGCATACGTGTTGTGTGGTAAGAACCAGCCGATAGAATAAGCTTGTCGCACGTAATCGTTTTTTGTTGAACAACATTGCCGTGAGCATCGAGCTCTTGAATGTCTAATTCATAAATATCACCATTCATTCGAATGTTGATCAGTTCATGCTTGTGGTGGAAAGTAACATTCCCTGTTGCCTCTGCTAACGGAATATAGTTTTGCCCAAGGTCATTCTTACAACCGTTGCTATTACCGAAATTAGTTAGGCCAATAGTTGCTGAAGGTAAGCTTTTTCCTTTGAGTTCTTGCCTGATAACATCCCAATTCCAGTTACCTTCGATAAGATAAGGAGAGTAGCCTGCTTTTGAAACTTCTCTATTCCAATCTCGACAATGCTTAAACGGCGCACTGGCAAAAACATCTTTAGGCATATTGCTGTAGTTTAAGATGGATTTCACTCTTGGATAATAAACGTCCACCATTTCTTTGTAAGAAAGCTCGTTAGGGTAAAGCTTCTTGAAATGCTCTTCCTTTGGAACAACCATAACACCGGTATAAATCACCGAGCCGCCACCTACCGCAGTTCCTAATAATAGGTCGGAACCATCTTGGTTGTTTTCTCCCGGCTTATCGACAATATCAAGAACACCACCGAATTTTTCGATACTGCGTGGCGTAATCGTTTGAAGGAACGGAAGATCAAATGTGAGTGCAGGAAACGTGGTCTTTGTTCTTTGCCAAAACATCCGCTTGTCAGCCAACATATCATGTGCAAATACCGCTCGCTTTGGGTCATTAGGCCAGCGGTTTCCTCTTTCAATTACCGCCGTTTTGATGCCAGCAAGACCAAGTCGATAAGCGCTAATTGCACCACCAAAGCCGCTCCCAATGATAACGACCGGCAAATGGCCATTTATTTGAGGAGGACGTTCAAAAAGCTCTGGTAGATAACTTTCTAAAACAGGTAAACCTTTAAACTTATCAATCGGTTTTTCATTCTCTGGGCGAAAGAAGAAAGCCTGAGCCTTTGGAGAAGTGACACTCATACCAGCAGCAACCGAGGTAGCAACACAAGATTTTAAAAATACTCTTCGATTTGTACCATCCATTAGTAACTCTCCTTTGTTATTAAACAAGATGAATACTATCGAAGCCTATTGCTTGTAGTTGGCATATACGCATAAATGTTAATAAGCATGCTAATTTTCAGCATGAACATCTATACTGTTCTAAGTCGTATAATACCGCGATAAAACACTGACATGAATGCATACGTTTGAAAACGTATGCATTCATGTGAATTCAAATCAAACAGCAATCGCATCATAGGTATCATTAAAAAATACATTAGCATCCACACCATGGCTTCGCATTTGCTCATACTCTTTTTCGTAAATAGGGTGATATTTAATTATCAATCCTAGGAAGATGGGATGACTAAGAATTTTCTGTAAATCAATATGATAAAGATAAACATTGCCGTAATCCTTCGAACAATCAATCAGTTTTATCTGCTCAGCCCCCAACGTTTCATATAAAGACATATCCTCCCTTCCTCTCGCGGTAAAAAAAGCATTTTTTACATTGAAGTGATGGCGGATAATATAGTTTAGAACCAGACCAAATAGAAGCTCATAATCATCCGAATTCTTAAAGAAAGACAACCCAAAAAATAAAGTATCTTTATTTGAATTACTTGTGTAACGGTCAATGGACAAACCCAAAATATCAAACAAAGCGCCAACTTCTTGATGGAAGTACATATATGATTCTGGAATTTTACTTTCTACATTTCCTTTATAAAAAACGTCAACACTATATTTTTTATTATAGTCATCAAAACTATTTGCTTTAGCAGATATTAAATTAATTTTAGAAGTATAATCACCATATATTTCTTGAGCCTCGTAGTTAGTCCCTTTAAAGTGACAAATTTTAGCATTTCGCTCAGGCTTTAAAATAATAGCATGATAATAACTATCAAATTGGTTTAGAAATTTTCGATATTGCGACTCTAAAGAAACCGGAACTTTTGGTGCTGAACATTGATGTAAAAAAATGTTCAAGCAATTCGCCGCGTGAGCGATAAGCAACTGTCGACAAGATGATGGCTTTGTCACGCCATTAGTCCAGCGACTCATTGTAATATTATCCAGTCCTTTGAACTCGTCATACTCCAGATGAAGTTTGATCATCAATTCCTTTCTAGGAATCTTTTTAAATACCACTTCTTTCAAGAATTCATGAAACTTTAACATTAAAATCCCCTTCGGAGATCATGACCAATCGCAAAACGCGATTATCAATAAGCAAACAAGTTAATACCAGAAAAGGCGGTAAAAAATAACAAAGAGAACATTCCTACAATTAACGTAAGAAAATAAAACATCAACTACAGGAATGAACCTACTATCTTGTCTAACGTTATATATTAAAGAGCCACTTTTGTTTGATTTTCCCCGAGCTAACTGTTTACAAATAAAAATTAGTTACGAAACATTAATCATTTGAATGTAACGACTTGATTAGGATAAATAAGATCTGGGTTACTCTGAAACTTAGGATTCCAAAATAGTAGCTCTTTCAAATACACCTGACACTCACGAGCAATTTTAGATAGTGTATCCCCAGAAACAATCACATAAGGCTCAACGCATACTCTCTGAGGCGAAACGTCCGTCATGTCATCTTCCAATAATGAATCAATATCATTAAGCACAACGCTTTGAGGCATAACTTTTTCAACTTCAGTGTTGTTTGGCGTCACACGAGATTCATCAAAAACAGATAAATTAAACGTCAAACCCGCTTCAACAAAGTAGTCTCCATAAGGGTTAGAGCGACTGAACTTGTTTTCAATAAAAATATCGAAGTAATCTGATACTGATACTGAAAATCCCAGTCCCAGCTTGCTGTCCACTCCACTATCAATAAAGTCTAAGCCAAGTATTGGATAAACAGAGTAGATATCATTAAATTCGTATTGATAGCCAGCTTCTAAGCCAAAGTAACGTTGAAAATCACTATGGGAAGAGTGATGCATTTGCCCCTTAAGTAGATAATCATCTAACTTATACTCTAAAAAGTAGCTGTAATAGTTATGGTTTTCGTCAGCGCTTTGATTGTCCTTTACATCGTAGAAACCAGTTGAAACACCAACACTCGCAGACTTTTCATACCCAAATACCGGTTGGATAGAAAGAAAAGCCAATAGAAATAAACTATAAGTCCAATTCAAACCGAACGGTAACCGCATCCCTGTAATCTCCCTCATCCACATCATCAAAATAAAGCTCTTCAAAAGAGAAAACCAAATCAAAATCTAATGTTTTTCCGACAAAAGGAATCTTTGACGTTGTCTGCTTTAGCTCACCAGCTTCGACAATGTTGCTGTTGACGCATCGTGAACAAGCTAAACTGTACGGAATAACATCACTTGAGATCGTATGTTCCAATTCAAATTTATCTGCCGTTCCAGAAGAAAAGAACTGCATCTTTATTCCTGGCTCTATGTGACCAGAAATACTGACTTCATAAATTGTCGTCCCAGCGACACTGTGGTTCCCAGTATCATAAGAAAGCGAAAAGATACCATCGCCTGTTACATCGACAGCCGAAATAAAAGATGGCTTATAATCAATCGTAAATACCGTCGTATCATTATAAGTTTGATAAGTTGTTGTCGTGCCATACTTCATGTAATAAGTAACTGGTAGACTCACCGTTGCATAGTAAATACCAGTTGGCGCGTTAGCCGCTTTAAAAGCATCAACAAGGTTGTCTAACTTGTAAGAGCTCCTATAAAAGTCGAACGGTTTGTATTTTCTCGTCGCATTTAGATCATAACTGGCTCGGCATGTACTATTGTCTCTTAAAATGAACTGGCCTCCAGCTGAGCTTTCATAACCGCAAGTATTTGACTTGTTCTCTACACTAATAAAAGGACTTGCTGTACTAAATTGAATCCCAGTATGCTGGAACGCCGCGGTTACCTGAACTCCGGTGGTTGAGCTAAAAGTGAGCGTTGACGTCGGACTCTTTTGAAAGCTCGGGTTCCAACTATGAACAGGCAACAAGTTGAAAGAACTGCTTGGTTGCCAGATCTGTTGTACGACTTCGCCATCAATGACGTTAGCATTCATCCAAGTGACTTCACTACCCACCACCTTCGCAGTAATGTTGTTAGAGGCATAAGCTAACTCTGTATTCAAGCTAGCTATCGCAATGAGTGACAGACTATATAGATATTTGTTCATTGATACTCTCATTTGCATTTATCACCGTGATAGCAATGTTCTTCTTCCCGACGTAATTTGCAGGTAACTTAAATACTTTTTCTGAACCCGCTAATAGCTTGTACTGGTAAATACAGTTACTCGAGAACCCTTTTTCGCATGTGTTAATAACCGCGTTGAGCATGGTATTGCTCTTATTAGAGAATTTAAACTCTGTATCATTTACACGCTTAATTTCGTAATCTAACTTCACTTCAGAAGCAGGATCCATAAAGTAAATTCGATACCCAAAAGCAACAGATACCGCAGAATCCTCCCCTTCACCGACATAAGGATATGGATTAACATCTACCGCGTAGACTTGGTCTTCATCGAACTTACATGATTGCTTCGCGCAATCATTTTTCATTCTAACGGTTCTTGTTTCTCCATCCTTAAGAATGATCTGACTCGGTGAAACTGAAAACGTCCAAGTCGACAAGTTATCCTTGTTTACCTTGGTAACGATTTTCTCTCCATTCACATACGCGACATGTGCAATTTCTAGGTTTATGAACATGTCTTTGCCATCATTGTTCGTGATTGAGAAATCAGCAAAGTGGTCTTCATTTGCAACTTCAAACAAACTGCTTACCGCTACCGCGTGAGTGAAAAAGCTGATTAATGAAGTGAGTAAAAAAAATAATGTTCTCATGGCTACTACCTATTTTTAGTAAATTTGTCGGAATCAGAAACTGATAACGCGTAGTTTTGTAATTCAAGAATAACTTGTTTGTTTTTTGCAATGGATAATATAGGTTTAGAAAATAGCTTCGCAAAATAATGGTTATTGCCGTTAAAGGATATTTGGATTACTTCCATATCTGTCATTAATTTCTTATATCTTTCGACAATGCTGTTATCCTTAAAAGCACCTAGATAATAAATATGGTCTTTCTCATTCCCTAAACCATTAACCACAATTTGTAATCCCAATTCATCTTCTTCGATTTGAGGAAAACAGTTACTTTTACCGTATGAATTATCAAGATACCCATCACGAAGCGCACAAATTTGCTCATTCGCAGTAAGTAAGAACTTTTCGCCCCGCTCGACAGAAATGTTGTAGACACCATCTCCAACTTTCGCTATCGAAGAACATCCTTTACATTCAACATTATTAATTGGACGGTTATTGAAATCTTCAAAGTAAGTTAGAACAGAGACCACTTCTTCAAATTCGGTAACGATCTCTTTCAGTGTGCCGGGGTAACTGAACATTTCGCTACTTTCTATTTGCTTGTGTTTGTAACCGCTCAATTCTGTGTCTAGATTGAAGGCATACTCGTTGTACTCATCGAGTTCAATCAAGGTATATTGACCTTTAATGGTCTCTCGCATGTTGCTTTGGCCATTTCTGCGGATCTTAACTAACCCCAAATCATCTTGATCTTGTGTATTAGCCTTTGAATTTTTCACAACTAGATATGATGGGGCTCGTTCTCTAGAGGCATAGATATCATCAGAAGTAACAATCGTCGTCGACTCAATATTGGCAGTAAAATTCTGATAGTCTTCTGTTGTACCATTGGCATATAAGTTTGCATTGAACTTATCGTTGTGAATATTGGCATTAATCCCATAAACAGACTGTGAGTCATTCCCATCAACATATTGAGATAGATCAGCGCTTCCAGATAGCAGCATATTTCCAGCTTCTACTTGAGGAGCATAATATTGCAGTGTATTACTAAAGCGCGTATTACTACGAGTCGAATAATCAATACCAGAAATGTATGAGAAACTGTCATTAAGATCGACATTAACGCTGATCGAGAAGATATGTTCATTCAACCTAGAGTTGTTAAAGTCTTTCTGATAGCTATAACCTAGATCAACATAGACATTGTTAACAACATTTTTGTTGTAATTAGTCGATAGATTTAAGTTACTTACCTCTAAGTTAGAGTCTTGATAGGTCTCCATATAGCGGTTTGCATAAAAGCTAAATGTTCCCTCGTAAATGCGAGATGAATAAGATGCCGTTGCTTGGACATAATCGTTAATTCCGTATCGAATGCTTCCTAACTGTTCTGAGTCCGACAGTTTTTTATTCGCATCTAGCATTTCATAATCAAAGTTAATATCGGCAATTTGGAAATTGGTGTTGAATAAGTATCCACCTTGAAACTTATTGATATAACTGCCCACACCAAAGTTTGAATCGGTATAGGTAGCACCAAAACCCAATGCACCTTCTTGACTCGCTAACTGAGTATTGCCACCAATGAGTAAACGGTCACTTAATAATGAGTATGTTGCCGCTAAATCAAGGTACGTTTTTTCATAACTCCGCTGACTAAAACTGTTGCTCGATTTCATGACCGATACAGCATAATCGTAACCTCTTAAAGAGGTTTCAGAGTTATTGTTGTGAATGATTTTTTTGGAGACTTCTTCTGGGAAACCTACGGGTTTGAGTACCACTGATACCTCATAGTTTCCACGCGGAAGATTTCGATAGCTGACACTATGCTGCCCTTTTGCAACCGAATCAGTGTAAATAATTCGATCACCAGTTAGGACTTCTATCGTCCCTCTCGCTTTCATGTCAAAAAACACTTTCTTGGTGTTCCCAATATCTTTAACCAATAGGTTGTCATTAGAGAAGTAGCTAACGCCAAGTGTTTCTTCTTCACGATTGAAGTTGAAAATAGAGGTCGAGTTTTCTGCGGTATTCCCTCGATGAGTTTCATACGCTTTCAGCGAACTTCCCTCAAGGTCATAAGTGTAGGCCAACTCATCAACATCAAACTGGCTAGACCCACTGTCAACCGCATATAAAGATGCTTCTAGATCGATATGAGAACGCCCGAATCCAAGAGTCGAGTCGTTGGTTAACGTCGCATTAGTTGAATCTTGATAATGTGTAGCAAAGAGACGATTGGTCGAAATCAATGCGCGGCGGTCTTCAGTCAATTGAGTAAAGCCTAAATCAGTGACTCCTTCGGAAAGGTAATTGGCAGGGACTTCAATAATGGCTTGCTTCTGAGCGTAGTCGTAAACATAAAGAATGTTTTCATCACTTTGCTCCTCTGCAACCACAGTGTGCATAACAGCATCAATATATTCACTGGAGACCCCTGATCTTATTAACGCTTGTTGCAGTTTTTCAGGCTCTTCGACGGATTGCACACCATCAAAGTTAGAAGTGACTAAAACTGACACACTCGTATCATTAGGAAGAACAAATAAGACTTGATTTGACTGATATTCATAAAAGTGTTCAAAACCTGGTGGAACAAACTTCGTGTTTGCATATGCAGAGAAAACAGGAATAACACTAAGCAGCAAAACCGAACTCTTAATAGAAAGAGCCTTTACTCCCTGTATTTCTTTTTTATTATTGATTTTGGAATCCATGCAAAAAAACAACAAACTAAATACCTCCAAACCTCACACGACGATTTCTCAAGTGCTAAGTACACGGGTCATTAATTAAAAATCTAATCCGATAGAAAGCGTTACTTTTCCGCTACAACGCTCATCCTCAACATCAACTTGAAGATCATTGTCAAAATCGATTTGGAAGTTCTTTTCTACCCATAATGTGTCTCTGTTAGTAAAGAAATCATTCAACCTAATTTCTTTACCTACGCTTAATACTTCGCCATCTAGTGTATGTTCAGCAAAGTCAGCCTTAGTTGAGTTTCCTTTGTTATCAAAGCATTCACTTACCAAGACATTAGTGGATATTTTATAGCCAGCAGAAAAGCTGCTTGGAACATCCGTAGTTACAATCAACTTGGTTTCAATACTTTTAAGCTCACCCGTGGCTCGATCCACTTCAACTTGTAACCTTGGCTGCTTAAATTTGAATTCTTTTATTCTGTATGAGAAAAACTTTTCATTTTGGATCTCTGCCGATAACGGCAACACTTTAGTCACTGAATTAGAGGACAGAGCAATAGAAGGATAAAGCAGAAATAAGATGATAATTTTCTTCATAGATTTAATTTGCGCGGCCTAAATTATAGGCCGCGCCTTCCACTTTATGGCGTGTAAGTTGCGAATTCCACGTCTGCACGTAGAACGGTTGTTGCAGTGATAACATCACCCGCAATAACGTTCGACATACCAGTACCTGGTGCATTTGCAATTTTCCACTGGGTCTTCCAAGCGTCAGCTGCTGTTGACTTCAATGCTGAATTTGTCGCCACAACGACATCATCTTTAAACATGCTTACATCAACATCTGATAGATCCACACCTTTCTCTGATACAAACGCAGGCACATCAACACGGTAGGTAATACTTTCTGGTGCAACACCAGAACCTTCTGCGCTTTCTGTCCCTACAACAACCGGCAGACCTACTACATTCGTCTCTGAATCGTAGTAACGAACTTCAACAAGAACGTTTTCAGAAGTGAAGCTACCGTCTGGGTTGATCGTTAGACCTGCATCAATAAGTGCACCACCGTTTTGACCAGTAATTGTGATCCACTCACCGTTTACTACTGTTGGTACTTTTGCTTCCCAAGTTAGCGTTGCACTTGTTGTATCGATATCGCCTGCAGCTGGGTTAGCAGCAGATGCGCCAAAAGCAAATAGTCCGGTTAGAACTGCTACAGATAACATTGTCTTTTTCATATTATTACTCTTACTATCCTGTTAAAAATATTAATCGTGGCAACGTTGAAAAATTGATTTCCTCCCTCACCCCACAGTCATATATTAGTGTTTTCATTCATTTCAGAATTAGCATCACATTTAATTATTCGCCTTTCATGCCAACATACATAAAAACTCGATTAACAAAAACACGCCCACATCTATAAATGAAACTCAAAGAAACAATAAATACCTTATTATCAATGAGTTAAATTAAAAACAAAAAGAAGAAGAATAGAAAATTGTGATATTCCTACTTGTTGCGACAATTAATCCTACATTATATTTTAACTAGTACTACTTTGCTTAAAACTTCGTAGAAGTTAGTTTAACTACAGATTTAAAATCATAATAATTGACAGTATCGAAGTTAATTTCAAATGAATAACACAGAAAAAAGTAAAGCCTGAATTTTCATTCAGGCTTTACTTTTTTTCTAGTTCAATGGTTATTGCTTGCAGTCTATATCTACTAGTGTGCCGACTACATTACCCGTCTGACCATCTTTAATATCAATTGTTCCAGATCCAGCTCTAGAACATAGCGCAGAATAGCGAGGGTCTGCGATTTCGCCAGGTCTATTCCCCAGTATCAATACACCTTGTGGGTTTGCAAACTCGTATGGGATGTTATTCTTATTGACTGCATAAATGTGTATAAGGTGGTTTCTGATAAACCCTTTACTCAAACATGCTGAATCGACTCGGCCTTGGCTACCTCGTACTTCGTAAGCCCTGTCGTTTAGCTCTACTGTGGTGCTGCTGCCATGTTCGGTAGTTGAAACAAACTCCCACAGACGCCAATCGGCTTCGTCACTGGTTGGACCTTCAGGTCCTTTGTAACAGGTTCTTGATTCTGAAATTTTTAATACGCGTATACGGAGGGCTCCCCAAGTCGTCAAAGAGCCACCGCCTTTAAACGTCACATTTGCAGTTTTAAAACTTGTGCCAAATTTGGCTGTGACCATAACGGTTTGTGCTGAATCATTAGTGATCCATGCATTTGCATACCCGTTGCCGTCTGTTTTTGTTGTTTGAGATACTGTTGCATTTCTTTCAACAGTAAAGTCTATCGTCTTATTACTTAAAGGGTTATTGTAAGCATCAGTTAATTGTGCTTTTACTTTGTTTTCTTCAGTACCACCTGCTGACGCATTGTCTTTAACGACAGACAATGACTTTACCTTTGCTGAGTTGACGTTTGCCACGAAGGTAACGTTCGTTGATTTCGTGCTTGTACCATATTTAGCCGTTACTGATGTCTTTCCAGCCGTGGTATTTTTCACATAAACCGAAGCAACACCACTGGCATTGGTTTTTGTTGAGCTCGCGATACTACCACTCGACACTGTGAAATTGATGTTTTGGTTAGAGACTAAGTTACCGTTAGAATCTGCAAGTACGACATTGACCTGGTTCGTAGCGGAGTTATTCGCCACAGCACTATTTTTTGCGATTTCAATTTTGGTAATCGTCGCAGAACTTGCATCGGCATTGAAGGACAGCCTCGCAGTTCGAGAAAATGAACCAACGGATAGCGTCACATTGACACTTTCCGCTTTGGTACTCGTTAACTCAAATTTTGCCTTACCATCATTACCTGTCTTAACCGTACTGCTTACAAACTCAGCACGACCTGTCGTCACACCTTTAATATCAACGCCGACTGCTGGGCTGCCATGTTGCTTGAACTCAGCCTCTACAGAGACTTTCGAGGCACCATTAGCGGCTGCAGAAGCAGTCAATGTTTTGATCGTCAAGGCACCATAACTGTAATCGTTCACAAATTCGGCCTGGGAAAAAACTGTATTCGAACCATAAGTTGCTATGATCTCTACCTTTTCGGCAACTGTGTTTGTAAAATTGACGACCGCGTTACCACTTGCATTCGTCACACCAGTTGTATTCTTTAGTTTAACTGTTGAGCTCTTCTTAGCAGCAAAGTTAACAGTTACCCCAGGAATGGAATTAAAGTATCTATCCACAACCAGAGCAGTTATCTGGTTTTGATCGATGCCATCCGCTAAAGCACGATCTTCAGAAGTCGATGCCTGTAATAAGGAGGCAGTACTTACATCAGCAATAAAAGTAACTGTTTGAGAAACTGAAAATGTTCCGCCAACATCTACGGATACACTGACTGATTCCGCTTTAGTGCTGGTTACTTCAAATCTTACTTTGCCACTGTTGTCTGTAACTTGTGAGTCTTTAACTAGGTTCGCTCGTCCAGATACTGAGGATACTGAGGCATCAACGGTAATCCCTGAGGCCGCTTTCCCATTAATAAGGAAAGTTGCTTCTACAATCGCCTTGTCGCTGCCATTCGCTACTGCAGTGCCATCGATTGCTCTTATAGAAAGAGCACCGTTACTCACACAGGTAACATAGTAGCCTTGGCCATCATCAGTAAGCTGCTGTCCGCTAGATAGACTAACGACCTTATAAGTCGAAGAGTCCAGTGTGATATATCCTCGAGATAAAGGCCAACTTTTGCTATTTCCTTTATCACTAGCCCACACACTCTGAAGTTCCGCTTTTGTAGGCAAGCGACCAAAAGTTCCGCAATATTGCGCTGCATTGTCTTGCTTAAATACGGCTACCGCTGGCGTTGCTGTATGCGTTAAATCAAAGTAAGTTCCATCATTTCGGATACCGCTACTGTCGGCTTCACTCTTAGTGAGAGGGGCACTGTAGACTTGGTTGTTGTGGTAGTAATCGTCCCACAATCCTGTTTGAGTTGAGTCAATCGCAACAATCTTCATCAATGCGGCATCAAAACCACCACGATGGTCGGTAACAACGGCATTTACATAATACAGCCCTGCGTGCTCAACTTTGAAAGTGAATGTTTTGTTTGGATCTGTGTCATTCGACAAAGCAACTGCTGAATCAAACGCAACAACTTGGATTAATTGGAAATTGTCGTCCTGCTTATCAACAACGTATCGTGAAATATCGATAACTTCCGTTTTGCCAACTTCTACTGTGTCGAGGATTTCAATTTTGTCAGGAATATCTATACCAACAGAACTGCGTTCAGAAACCGTCACCACAGCAGAACCAACCAAAACATTACCACTACTATTTTCTAGCGTGTATAAAATACGCTCATTCCCTTTAAACGTTGCCGCGGGTGTATATGAAATCTTGTTATTTGTTTTATCTAAAGACACGGTTGAGGAACTGCCTGTTGGCATTAAAATGACATCATCCGTTAAAGAAAAGTCAGATAGAGAGGTGTTATCACCAACCTTGGTGAGTTCGCTCTCGATGTTGATTTCTAATGTTTCGCCTTGATAACCAGCAACACCAAACGGAACCAACTCCGCTTGTTCTGCGTTGTTTGCTACCACGACACGACTTACTCCGCTGCGTTTACCTATCATTTGGTAACCACTTGAATATCCATCAAGTCCAACCGTGTATTGGTAGTCACAAACCATTGCGTGGTCAGAGATGATTTGGAAGCTTTCATTATCACTATCAACAAGTTGACAGCTTGGATCTGATGATAAAACTTCAACTTCAGCAAGGGAGATGCGCTCTCCTCCTGAACGCGCAACTTTATCAATAACATTAACTCGAACTTCTTCCGAGTCAGTACTTTGGACGACACTATAAAAGTCTTCCGCATGAACAGAAACATATTGATCTACTTCGTTTTCTGGCCATAGTTCACTTGAACTTCCCGAATCAGATTCGCCACCGCACGCAACTAAGATAGGAAGTAAACCTAGAGGTAGAAGTGTACGTACCCATTTCTTTAAACTATTTACTTTTTGTATCGGCATAGAACTCACACTTAAGTAATCGCCTCTTAAATCTGCGCGAGTGGGCTCATTAGACGGAAGGTAAGCTGTATTTGGGAAAGAAACAGAGCTAGATAAAAGTGCTTTCCCAATACTCGTAGAATTTAAATTTGAGCTAAACCGCACACCACCAATAAAACCACCAACACACGCCAAGGCTTTGGATGCATATCTACTGATTATCATTTTTTATGCGATTCATTGTTTAGCACTAAAAGCACATTACTCATTAGCTTGCTAACAAACACGGGAAAGCCCTGATAAAAAAACAAAAAAACCACCACTTTTCAGTGATGGCTTTGCTTCATCGATGTTGCTTTGTCTTAATTAGCGAGGATCAAGACCTAGCTTTTGTAGTACCAGTTTGAAGTTCTCGCGGCGCTCTTTCACGTTGTGAACATCACCTGTCGAACACGTCAGATCCGGACAGCCACGGTTAACGATGCCTGAAACGTCATCAATAAATTGAGAACCTTGCAGGCCACTATCTACGTACTTCTTCAGCTCGTTGTGGTAGTTCCAATCAGCGTACTGACCGCCTTCATCGTTGTATGCCTGAACTGACGTTACCCAGTAGAACAGACCTGCGATCCACTTGATCTCTTTGTTCTCTTCCGAGCTACAAATCAGACCTGGGTTAGAACAGAAGTCCAGCTCAGCATAAAGTGGGTTCGCCGGTGGCGCTTCTACCGTTACGCCGTCAATTGTCTTACCAATGTTTGATGGGTCAACGTGCGAACGACCTAGGTAGTGGTTAAGCGTACCGAAGTTCTGACGACCAGTGGTTTGGATAACACCACGCCCCCACCAGCCACAGCCTTCAACGCTTTCTTGGCTGCTGCCGTCCCAAATGAACTTACCTGCTTTCTGACCCACGTAAGTCTTACACTCGTCGCGTTCCCACACTTGCTTAGATGTATCTACGCTTTCTGGAACATCGTTACAGTGACCGTTGTTTGTCCAACGACCTACCGCACCGTTCACCAATAGACCACGCTCTTCAAGTACTGCATCAGGTGCGGCAAAGACTGGAGCTGGAGCGCCATACCATTTCGCATGAGTAAGAGCACTGACTTCCATTTTGTCATCACGAGGACAAGAGTACGCATGGTCCAAACCAGAGACTGGGTTTACACCGTAATCTGCGTATTTCTGACCTAGTTGACCGCAGCTTGCTGTCATTGGGTAATCCGCAGGCGCGCCATATTTCACTTCAGACCAGTTGTTCTCATCACACGCGTTGTAGCGAATGGTCTCTTGCATACTTTGCGCAAGGAACGCAGCAATCGCGACTTTCGCGTATTTGATGTTGGTTGCGTCATCAACTTCATCGTTCATTAGCCAGAACTTGTTGCCCGCTACACCAATGTTGTGCATTGCGTTCAAGCCATCTAGGAAATCGTTCCACTTGTAAACCGTTGACGGAACCCACTGAGATTGTGGCGTTTCGTATAGGAAGGCTTCGTTATCCATCACGCTTTCAGCATTTGCTAACTCTTGGTTTAGCGCTTCAATGCGAGTCAATGAACCTTTCTCTAACTCTTCACCTACGTAGTACAGTGGCACTTTCGCCGTTTGGTAAAGCTCAATTTTGCTGGTTAGAGCTTGAGAGTCTTGATCAAACATCAATGCAAACACGTTGCTGTACGCGGCTTTACGGATTTGCTGATCGGTTTGCGTGTTGCCCATGAAGTAGTTTGCGGTTTGCTCTGTCGGCATGTTCGCTAACATTGCAGGCGCATCAACGTAATCTGTCACCTGTTTTACGTATTCAAGTGCGTGGTGCCACTGTTCGCTGGTTAGTGCAGTTGTTGCATTCGATTTAGTAAACGCCACAAAGTCAGCTTTGTTCGCAGATTCTGCTTTGTAAAGCTCGAAGCTATCAAGTAGATCAGCCGTGAAAACGGACGCTTCATCCCATACAGACTGACGACCAGAGTGGGTATCGTACGCAAACTCACCAATGCTTAGTGACCAACCAAATGTCGCTTGTGGCGCAAGGGTTGTGAAGATCAAGTTGTAAGCATGTGCCCAGCCTTTCACGTCATCGCTCAGTGCGTTGATCGCATCAATATCAATACGGCTACCCGTGATATCAATGGCATTCGTCAGTGCTTGTTTAACCGCAACGGCACCAAACGATGCACCTTTGTCTTGCGTAGCGAGATCCAAAACATCCGATCGAATCACGATAGATGCTGTACCCGCGCCCTCTGCTTGTTCGACAGCCGACACAAACGAACGTGTCAACTGCTCTAGGTCTGTTAGCACATCACTGCTGCTTGCTGCGATAGTTAGCGTGCTTGGCGCTTGAGTTGATGGGCTCGCCACTACGAATGTATTTGGCCAACCTGCCACTTCCAGGCGCACTGGGTCCATTGGGTTACGCAGTGATAGTGCTGGCGCTGTACCCGGCTCAGTACCATCACAGTTTAGATGTAATGACCATGAGCTATCGCTGCCAGGAACAGATTGCGTCCAGTACACCGCTGAGTAAGCAATGTTCTTGTGAACCATAATGTCACCGCCTGTCGCGTGATCACCACGGGTCCAGTCTGGGTACACATTAAAGTCAGCACACAGTCCACCTGTTGGCGGAGGTGTCGGTGTTTCTACTTTTTCAACTGTAATGTTTACACGTGCTGTCGCCGTTAGGTTCTCAGCATCTGTCGCAATCGCTTCTAGCTTAACTGCACCAACTTCTGACGCTGTCCAGTTACAAGAGAACTGGTTTATGGTTGCTGCGTTGAAGTCACAGATTTGCTTGTTGTTTGCTTTCACGACAACGCGAGACAAATCGTCATCAGCATCCGTTGCACGAACAGAAATCGATACCGCTTCACCTTTTTCAAACTTAGAACCGTTCGAAGGCGAAGAGAAGCTAACTTCTGGCTTAACAAAGCTTGGAGCTGCTTCAATAGCAACAGTGATACTGCGTTGTTCAACCATTTGGTTATTCTTATCAAGAACCACCACTTTCAGTGTCGCATTGCCCACTTCATTTGGCGTCCAAGATTGAGAATACGTCGTTTGACCTGCAGAGATGTTACGTTGACCTAACTTGCGGTCATTCGCCCAGAACTCCAGCTTAGAGATCAATTCACCATCAACACGGGCTTTGATCGTCGTTGCCTGACCCACCATCAATGTTTGACCTTGTGTAGGCGCGACGAACGTCAGCTCATGCACTTCTGGTGTCACAGGTGGTTCAACTGGCTTCTCTTTTACTGAAATGCTGATCGCTTGTTGCTGTGTAAGACCTGAGGTGTCTTCCACTACAGCTTTGATCGTGTGAGCGCCTGCGCCAACAGAAGTCCAATTTGCTTGGAATGGGGCTTGCGTTACACGAGCCACTTGTTTGTTGTCGACAAAGAAAGTCACGGCTTTAACGCTGGTATTAGTCGCCGTCACGTTTGCTAGCATGGACACCGCTTGACCTTCTTCAAACTCAGCTCCATTCACTGGCGATGCCAATTGAAGAGAAATTTCTGGTTCGCCAACTTCGCCCTCATCGTCAGCGATCAGACGAATGGTATTCTGAAGAAGGGTCAGATCCAATACGCCGCTCACACCCAACGTTAGCTCAATACGCTCACCAGCCGGAAGTTGTGATTTCACCCAGCTACCGCTATCAAAAGCCAGCGCAAGCGTGTTCTTGAACAGGTTACCCTGTGCGTCGCTGGTGAACTTCATACCTGGGTAGCTGATGCCCGTCGCAGACCAAGATGGTGTCGACATAGATAGGTTTGAATCAAACGTCACTTTTGCATCACGCAGTTCAACTGGCTTTGAACTGTCGTTCGTTAGGATCACTTTGTAAGTGTTCCACCACTGGCTTTCTGAGCCGACGATAGTTGCGTCTGTGATCACTCCTGCGTGTACAGCAGGCAATCCCATACCGATCGCCAGTGCTAAAACACTTGGCATGATCGCTAGCGTATTCTTTCTCATAATTAAGGACTTATACAAACAACAATAAAAAGGAACAGCATTATAGAGGGGGACTTTTTTCGCGCCGCAGCGGACAGATGTAACCAAATGTAACTCAACTTACAGGTGTAAAAGTGCCAAAAATAAAGCGTCTTTTTACGTCAATTTGACGACATTTCGCGCGCAATCGATAAGCAAACATAAATCTGGGACTCTAGTTCAATTTTCTGAAAGTGTGCGCGAGATAAAACAAATCAATTTATCCGTTTCTACAAATAGTGTGATTTGTGTTTTTTACGCCTTTATGCAACTGAAAATCAATAAGTTACAAAATAAATACAGTTGAAATGTTTAGTTACATGTTAGCGAAAAAAACGCCAAAGCTAGAGCGATATGAGAGCACAAAAGAAGCGCCTGAAGCGGTTATAAAGATCGTCTTCACACTTCTTAACTGAAGCGCTAAAAATAAGGTATATGAATGATCATCCAGTGAAAACGATAAGTATAACTTTGCAACAAAACGTCAATATCCGGATTGAAGCACGGTTTCAGATTGAATATTCGATGATAATGAGATGCATTGGATCGGTTTGAATCCAAGTCAGCCCAAAAATAAAATATGGAGAGTGTTATATGTCTTTACGTTTAGTAGCAGCAACCTTTGCACTAGTTGGAATGAGCTTTGGCGCACAAGCAAGCGCAGAGTGTGAAGTGTCTATCGATGCTAACGATATGATGCAGTTTTCGACCAAAACGTTGAGTGTTCCAGCAACGTGTAAAGAAGTAAAACTGACGCTGAACCACACAGGTAAGATGCCAGCGCAGTCAATGGGTCACAACGTGGTCATTGCAGACACGGCGAACCTACAAGCAGTAGGTACAGAAGGCATGTCAGCAGGTCTTGAAAACAACTACGTGAAACCTAACGACGACCGTGTTTACGCATTTACTAAAGTGATCGGCGGCGGTGAAAGCACCTCTATCACGTTCAGCACAGAGAAAATGACTCCGGGAGGTGATTACTCGTTCTTCTGTTCTTTCCCTGGTCACTGGGCAATTATGCAGGGTAAGTTTGAGTTCAAATAAGCGTTCACGCTCGAACTCAAGCCTCTGAAAAAGAAAAGGGAAGCCAAGATAAGTGGCTTCCCTTCTTAATTAGGAAGAATAATGGTCGTAATCGCTGTGCTCTTCTAAAGTTGAAAAATTCAGGGTAAGCACGTCTTCAAAAGGCATCGGCTTATAAAAGTAGAAACCTTGAATCAAATGAATGTTTTGTTCCGCCATAAACTCCAACTCTGCTTCGGTTTCTATCCCTTCAGCAACGGTTTCTGCCCCCGTAATTTTGACCAACTTAGCCGTTAGCCTAAACAGTTCGCGACCATTTTTATTGTTGAGATTCAAAACTAAAGAGCGGTCAATTTTAACTTTATCGAAATCGTACTTAGACAAGTACCCAATTGAAGAGTACCCAGAACCAAAATCATCTAACGCAATCTTCACTCCAGCCTCACGGAGCGAAGTCAAGACTCGGTGGGTACTGTGTTCATCTTGAATCAGCATGTCTTCCGTGATTTCGAATTCCACTTGAGAGTAAGACAAAGCACTTTGGTTAATCATACTCAGCACTTTTTCCGTAAAATCGGGGACAAGACAGGTCTCTGGTGACATATTGATTGAAACCTTAAAGTTAGGCGAGTCTGCTAAAGGAGCGCTCTCTTTTAAAGCTGTTTCAACCACCCACAAATCCAACTCACTCATTAACCCCACTTTGGCAAAGTCATCTAAGAAAGTAGGAGGCGAGATCTCACCCGATTCAGAACGGTGCCTAATCAACACTTTAAGAGAACGAATCTCACCTGTCCGCGTGTTTACTTGAGGTTGGTAATACAAGATAAACTCACCGTTATTTTTTAGGTCAGTAATTCGCTTTTGTGCCGCAAATTTACTCGTAATCTCGGGGAAAAACGCCCCTGCCGATTTACCACTTTCAACACCTTCATAATTAAAGAAATCATCAGAAAGTGACTTAGCAAACGATGCATTAGCATTCCCGATATTATCCATCTGTTTAAAGAAAGGGTAATAGATTATGACACCGACTAAGATGATGATCAGCTGTAGCACCGCGCCTGTCCACGTAGAGCCCGTGCCAACATATCCACTCATCAAAGGTGGCGTCATCCAGCTCATGATTTCCGTCATTGGTGCCACCAAGCCAAGCGCCGTTGCCACATAAGCAATGACAAGACCAACAACAGGTGCAATCAAGAACGGTACGATCAACAAAGGGTTAAACATAATTGGCAGCCCAAAGATAATCGGCTCATTAATGTTGAAAAAACTTAAAATTAAAGCTGCGGTTGCCAACGCTTTGTAGCTGCGGTTTTTAGTGAGAAATAACATACAAAGCACCAAAGAAATGGTGTTTCCTGCACCACCCAAGCCCGCATAAAAATCGAAGAAGTTGGTCGTCAGTATCGGCAATGGCGTTCCGAGCAACTCATGATTTTCTATCGCTACACGTGTCGCTTCATACAACTCCGCTTTATATGGCGCAAAAATAATGTGCCCATTAATACCAATGGACCAAAATAGATTACGTACCAGCTCGTAAATAACACCATCGAAAAGAGAGTATGGGTCCAGATTTGGCAATAAAAAGCCAGCAATATCAGCGGCACAGAAAACGCGTCCTAGCACATAACCTAATAAGGTATAACCAACAACCAACACCGTCGTTGCCATGATCAAGTTGTAAGACTGGTCGACAATATTAGGCAGCTCCGACCGCATAAACCATTTGCGGTTTTGCATTACACGGACAGACCATCCCACCAAAATAGGAATGATGATTGCCAGTGGGTAATTGCTCGGTACGACCGTTCCTTCTTGCAGCAGCCCCCACTCATTACACACGATGAAATAGATCATCAACGAAGGCGTAATAACATTAACCCGTGAGACTTTTAACAGAGAAGAAAGAAACTGCGAGAAGTAAACCAATAACAAGATTGGGAACAGTTTCCAGATGATAGAACTCGCGGCTCCAACCGTGGTACCCACTTGCTCGTAACCCGCCATCATAAAAAATTGCTCAACAAAGTGCTGAATGCGGAAATCAATGACACTGGGAGCAACATGACCAGTACATTACATAAGCCATTTATGTACGAGTTGGAGGAAATTAAAGTAAAAAGCCGATTTACGTATCGATTGTTCATTTGGCTAATTTTATCCATTAGTAAACGACTCGATGAGCCGCTCAGGAAGTTCGCCGCAATTAAGGTCCGTTTAATTTGTATCGCAATGAGGGAGAGTTTCGACAGACAGTCGATGACGGTATCATTCGAGTAACAAAGCGTTGATCGTTCAACGTTGCGAATAGTCACTCAACAAAGGTAGCCATGGCCAACTTGTTGTTATCTACCAAACCAAAAGAGCGCGGACTAGGACGACCGACACTCTCTTCGTTTAGATACAACCCGCTGTTTCTTAGGTCAGCGTGGTTTGTATTTTTGCATGCTAATTAAGCAAGGAGGCGCACATTATCGCCAACAAGCCCCTCTTTTCACTCGACTTTTTAATTGTGACGATAAAAAACAGTACTGTTATTGCTCGCGTAAAATATCCGTAAGAGGAAGTGGACGAGTAAAGAAGTAACCTTGCGCTTTATCAACACCACAACCTTTCACAAAATCGTACTCTTGTTGGGTTTCCACACCTTCTGCCACAACTTCACAATGCGTGATATGGCCCAGTTTCGCTACCAATTCATATAGGTCTCTGCCTTTTTGATCATTGGCATCCAGCAGTAGCGAACGATCCAGCTTGATCTTATCAAACGGGTACTTCAGCAAGTGCGGGAACGACGCATAGCCGGTGCCAAAGTCATCCATAGCGATACGAATGCCCTGAGCTTGCAGCGCTTCCATAGTTTTAATTAAGAACACCTTATTACTAAGAATCGCTTCTTCTGTGATTTCAATTTCCAACCACTGCGGCGAGATACCATAATGAGTTAATCGCGATAGTAAGTGCGGGACAAATTCTTCTTGCTCGATCGTAGCGACTGCAATGTTGATGGCAATTCGACGATCTTTTGATAACGTCATTTTCTGCATGTCTGCCAGAACTTTCTCAATCACGAGCTTGTCCAGTAATGGCATTGAGTTAAGCATTTGGAAGTCACTCACAAATGTCGGAGGATGCAGTTTCCCTTCTTTATCAATGTATCTAAGCAAGGCTTCATAAGAGAAGATATTGACGTCACTGGTTGACTGGAGCTTTTGATAAAACATCACCAACTCCCCTTCCCTCAAAATCGAAGTCAGTCGCTTTTGTGCTGTCGATTTACTAATGCTTGAGTTATTCGAATCACGAACGTTGTTAAGCAAGGTTTTGAACAGCGAACTCTCAATGCCTGTGTAAGCCGTATTCGCACGAAACTGCGCAGAATACTTGCCGGCGTAAGCCAAATAAAATGGCCGATAGATAAAGACACCAAGGACAATGATCAATAATTGCAATAATGAGCCTTCAATCTGATTCCCCATCGCGACATAACCACTGAACAAAGGCGGCGTCATCCAGTTAACAATATTTTCAACCGGAGGAACAAGCCCTGATGCAATTGACCCGTAAGTGATGAGAAAGCTCAATAGCGGCACCAACACAAAAGGCACAATCAACAATGGGTTGAAAATGATCGGCAACCCAAACAGCAAGACTTCATTGATGTTGAAGATCACTAGTGGGGTTGCTGCTAACGCAAGCATCTGGTGGTTACGTTCTTTGGCAAACAGCAACACGCACAACAATAGGCTGATGCAATTACCAGACCCCCCCATCGACATAAACGCGTCGTAAAAACCTTGGCTAATTACATTTAGAGGAGCTTCACCGGCTTGCCACGCGAAAACATTTTCTTCTGTAGCGGCGTAGATTTGCTGCTTAATGGCAAACAACAAGTTATGCCCATTGATGCCGATTGAGCCTAAGAGGCCTAGTACCGTTTGGTAAATAATCCCGCCTTTTAGCGTGAGAGGGTCCACACCCAGTCCGCGAATCATCCCACCAAATAGAGCCATAATGAAAGCGGTTAGTCGTGATACTGCCAAAGCAATCAACACAAACAGAAAGAAGTGAACAACATGCTTAAGCAGACGAGATGAGAAATCCAGCGCTTGTGGCTCTAGCAAGCGTATTTTGAAAACGCAGCAATAGACATACGTCATCATCGCACTAAACAATGCCAGTAGTGGGTTGTTTGGCAGCATATAAGTCGCAGACAAACTGCCGTTTTCTATCGAGATCAAGTAGAACATGATCAACGAGTAAATGATGAAGACGGCACTCGACACATTGGTTTTATGTGACAGGTAATAACCCGCTACTACACAAAATGCGCTTGGGTACAGATTGATGAGGATATCTGACAGATGAAATAACATCTGTGATAATTCTACCCATCCTGAGAGACGGAACGCGTGACCTAAAAAAATGGCAAGTGCATTTGATAGAGTCAGGGGTAACAACAAGAGCGCAATAGAGGCCAAATCTGTTAGGTAAGATTTGGACCCTGCACGCCATTGCCCTGTAAGCGCCGATAAACGTTGAAAAGGCGCAAAAGTAAAGTTTAAGCAAGTTTGCATGGAGCATCTTATAGTAAAACGGGGGGGTAACTGTTGTGTAAACAGTCGTGAGTGCAAGCGCAGCCAAAGAAATCGACTATCTGTGTAGTCTTGGGGGGTGTTTTATTTGTAAATCCATCAACAAACGAAGTTACGTTGCGGGCGTAATTTAGCGATTATATGCCCTTCGATCCATTAAGATTATTTGTCGTTTCGATAAGCAATATACAAATATAACCCTCAGTGTTGACTAGTGAGGGTTAATATTTGCTAGATGATTATTGAGCGCGAACTTAATGCTCAGGATTCATTGGAAATCGCTGCTCATAAAGCTCCATAAAGTCTTTACGAATCAGATGCTCTAAGTGGTTTGCTTTATCTGTCGGGCAGAAAATTATGATATGCAGGATTTGCTCACCATTAATGTTACTTGAGATGTGGATGTGCGGCTCAGCGCCCGGCAGATCAACACCAGCGTGCTTCTCAATCATCGCGTTGTAACGGTGAGCGACGTCGGCGAAGTAGCTGCAATGCTCATCAATCTTATCGGTCAACAAAGGCAAAAGTGGGTAGAGATTGACGAAATCTTTCACCACAACAGAAAAGTCATGGTACACGTAACGCTTCATGAAATTGAGGTTCTTCACTGGGTAGGTGAAAAACATACTGTTAGGCAGCGTCGCAGTTTTCCCCGTGAAGTGGTATTGACCATGATGCAGATCGATTTCTTGAATCACTGTCGCCATCATGTTGTGTTCAATGACCTCACCACATAGCTTTCCGACTTCAATCCAGTCACCAATGCGAAACGACCGAGAACTTGCACGCTGGATTGACCCCGTAAAACACAAGATGATCTCTTTAGATGCCACCACAATTGCGACAGCAATCGCCGTAACACTTAGAGCGAACTCGCTGATTTCTGACTGCCATAAAATGAACAACAGAATCAAAGTGATAGCAAATGTGCCGTTTTTGGTTCTCGACATCCAACTGCGTTGTTCTTCTGTAATAAAGGCATCGTCGCCACGGATTCGAGACAGAATCAAACGACGTAAAAGAATGATGAACAACAGAATTAATACGGAAAATAAAATTTTATGAGTGAGAAGAAAATCGACGACTAACTGCACTTTCTCCATTACCCGACTCCCTGTTTGGTTTAGAAGGTTGACCTTTCATGCTAGCTATCACTAAGAAAACAGATAGATAGCTTGCGAAAGGACAACCTTACCAAATTATTCAGTCGGTTGTCCCAATTCGCTTTCTTTAAATACGATAAACGCTCGGCGGTTTAAAGTATTGGCTTCCGGAGATTCTTCATTGATCACAGGTTGAAGTTCACCAAAGGCTTTTACTTCCCAAACAAACTGTGATGGGTCAAGTTTCGTCTTCAGGTATTCCACTACAGCCTGAGCACGACGCTCTGCAAGTGCTTCATTGTATGAGCGAGCACCGACTTGGTCAGTATGACCAGCGACCATAATGCTACCCTCTAAACCTTGCAGTTTTGCGATGAAGTCATCTAATTGTGAAAGGTCTTCCGGTTTTAATTCCGACTTATCGAAATCGAAGTGCGGTGTCATCGCCATGTAAACCTTACGCTCTGGTTTTGGCGGCTCACAGAAAGGCATTTCTTCATATTTCTTCGCCTCTTCAAACATCACGTAAGCGCGACGGTTTTCTGCCCGCGCTTGATCAGATTTACCCAGCGCCAGTGGCTGCGACTCACCAAAGTGTTTCACATCCCAATCGTATTGCTCTGGGTCGAGTTGTTGCTGTAGATACGCTTCTACCGATTCAGCGCGGCGCATAGACAGCTTCTCATTGTACTCGTCAGAGCCTTTAAAATCGGTATGACCGACAATCGTAATGCGTCCGCCTAAGCTTCGAATATCACGGATGAACGCGTCTAGGCTTGCAGCATCAGCTTCACGAATGATGGATTTATCGAAATCGAAATGTTCAGCAACAGCGATATGAATTTCTCGCTGCGGTGCTAAACACTCACTGATTAAAAATTTGGAGACATTCCAATCTGCAAATTTATCTCGGTTCTCTTGGCTAACATAAGCATCTGCTGCACAGCCACCTAATAATGCTGCGGCCATAATTCCGCTAACTAAACGCATCGTCGTTTTCATGTGACCCTCTTATAACTTACCAACTAGGTTAATGAACACGCCTGATGCATCGTAATCATCATCATTCGCTAGGTTACCGTCAAAGCTTGAGAAGTTGTAACCCACCCCAACTTTAAAGTTATCGCTTAAGTGTTTGTTCACCGAAACCAATGCACCCTGCTCTAGCTCATCATATGTGCTGTCGGTCTTCCAATGGTACTCACCCGTTACATCCCAATCTTTCATGACGCGGTAAGAGGCACTCAAGCCATAGAGAGAAATTTTACTGTCGACTGGAATGTCTTCGCCTGATTGACGAGTAAAAATTTCACTCTTATTTTTGAATGCGTATTTCGCACCTAAATCCCAGTTTGCATCCAACGAGTAGATACCTTCGATTTCGATGATGTGGCTTTCTTCATCTTTGTAATCAACATCTCGATTAAGTTGGTCGAAATCCACCAAGTAGGTGTAACGCGATAACACGTTCAAGCGGTCGTTGTAGATAGGGCGATATGCCAAACCTGCTGTCGACTCAATGAAGCGCGCTAACACTTTGTCACTCGATTTACTTTCAGAAAGCGAATAGTTGAACTTACCAAATAGGGTGTACTCCTCCGTTAGGTGATGTGTGTAACGGTTGGTGGTGACCCATTGATCAACACGTTTTTTATCTGGGTCTGTCGTTTCATCGGTTTTGTCGACACGGTATTCAACTTTGTTCTTGAAGACCACGTCATCTAGATCAATCGAAGTGCTCACACTCACGGCTTGCCGCTCGGTTGTGATTTTCTGGTCGTCCTCTATTTCCCCTTTTTGATAGCCGATACCCATGTCGATGTCATCATTCATGTCGTAACCAAAACCAAACGAGTCAATACGACCTTTGCCGTTGTTCTCATCAACAAATTGGTTTTCTTGGTAGAAATCGACGGTAGAAGTCAGGTCTGCACGTTGACCGACAATCACGTTGTTTTTGCCTTCGTAAGTATCATCTACGTAGGTTAAGTACGTGCTGTAATCTTCGGTTACGTCGTAGGTCACACTCGCTTCAGCAGCATCACCGCGATCACCGGAGGTGTATTCTGCGCCAACCACGAAGTCTTCCAAAATACGGGTTTCACCACCCAGAGTAACGCTATCGTTCTCATCGTACTCATCTGTCTTACCGACGGTTTTTTGGCCTTTAACATAAACATTATTGTCGCTGTCCCAAATGTAATCGGCACGAAGACCCGCTAAGGTGCCTTGGCCTTTTTCATTTTCGTTATTCAGTTCATCAACTTGCTTACCTGCTGCGGAGATCTTAATGTTTTTGGTGACTTTAACCTGTGCTTCCAGCTCCGCTTGTTGGGTATCTGTTCTTAGATCGCCATCGGATTCGCGCTCTTCAATCGAGGTAAAGCGTGTTTTCACAGCAACACGATCGGTCGCTTGGAAGCGAATTTCAGTGCCGTAAGATTCTTGTTCTAAATCGTCATCTTGGTTTGCGTAGCTGTATCCCGCATCTTTAGATTTATACCAGCCCTTAACATCGTTACCCACCGCAGAGAAGATATTCGGCGCAATATCATAAAGGTTCATCACGCCTTTCACCTGATAGATGTCACCTTCTCTATCTTCACCGACAGTACCAATCGGCTCAAAAGTTAAACCGCCGTCTAATGAGACAAAGTTTGAATCGGTTTGACGGCCTTTACTATGGCCAAATTCCGCCTTCAAATACGTACCTTCAGAGGCGCGTAATGTCAGATCTGTTCCGTACGCTTCGTAATCTTGGTTGTCTTTTTCTTCGGTTTGATAATTGGCACCAACACCAATGTAATCATTCACCCATCCTTTAACACGACCACCAGCAGTCAATGCATCCAAAGCATCACTGCCCTGAGGTACATATTCATAGTCCACCGCTAGATAGTTGTCATAACCAGACGATGGTTGGTCGTTGATGACGGTGCCGAAGTTATCTGAAATGATGTTGTTCAGCGGTCTGGTCAGAATAATACGACCTTGATACGGGTCAATTTCATAGTCTCGTCCCGATTGCAGTGGCATTTCCTGAACCGTGATGCTGCTGTCAGGGTCAACAACTTTCACCATCACCTTGTCGCTGCCCGGAACCACTTCACCATGACGCAAGAAGTACAGCGAACCGCCAGTCCCTAGGAATTCATCGTGAGCAAAGAGTGAATCAGATTCAGCAGCAAAACCAACAATGTTCAAACGGTCTTCACCAAACTTAGTGGTTGAACGGGTACGGTAATCGCCTTTGAAACCATACAAGCTACGGTTGTAGTCGTTGTTGTCGGTGCCAGTAATACCAGTGTTGTAGTTACCCCACAAAACATTGGATTTATCGTACTCAACGTTGAGGTAAACTTTACCTTTGGTATTCACCACTTTGTAGATGTTGGAGCTGTCACCATAGTTGCCATAATACATCTCATCGTCGTCTTCCAGAATGTCGAATACGCTGGAGGAGTCAGAGGCAAACGGGTGCTTAAACATGTCTCGCACGTCGCTTTCTTTGGTATCAAAGTGGGTAGTAATTCTGAGTTTGTCACCAAACTTACCTTGGCCAAAGTACGCTAGGCGGCCTTGATTGTAGATATCATCTTGGTATTGGTCATCGACTGCCAATGCAGCGGAGTTGCCCGTCACCTTATTTTTACCGATATAGAAATCGGCAAGACCGGCTTGTACCCAGTATTCATCTGGAATACGTACATACAATTGGTAGCGACGCTCTTCTCCATTGTCGAATACTACGCGCGTCGGGAACAAGTACGCATCCGCGGGTAGATATTGCTCTGCGTACAACTCACCTTCTTCAACATCAAATTCGTCTTCGCCGATAATGACCTTATCAACGCCTTTTAGTCCCGTACCGATGAAACGTGCCAGCCCTGCTGAGGTCGGAATGTTATGGCGCATCAACTGTGCTTTACCAAGTTTACGGCTTTGTTCTTCTTCGCCGTCGTTCTTGTCGATGTCGACTTCAGAATCTGGCTCAACTAGGTTAATCACGCCGACCGTCGTCACGTCCATATTGCCGTCTTTATCGAACGCCTTTAAGCGAAACAACAACTGTTCATTCGATTCGAATTGGTAATCTTGCTCGGTTTGACCATCCCAAACTATATTGAAGTCGTTGGCGAACTGTTGCCCTTCCACGATCGCAAGTGGTGCGACTAAACCCCGGTCACCCCCGCGATAAACTTCCAACTGATAATGGTCTACGTAATAGCTGAAGTTGGTGGTAATCGCGAAACTCATTTCTTGTAATGGCTTACCGTCACGAACTTCAATGTCACTGCTGATACTTAGATCTAACACAGGGTCAAAACGCATAATGTCACGGCTTGCCCAGATCGCACCTTGTTCTAAATAAATACGCGAATTATCGATTTGCTCATGCGCTTTAACTTCAATACCCAGTGAGTCACTGTCAAGTTTCTCCAATTGACTGGTGTCTTTCGCGAACGAAAGTATCGGCAACCCAGCCGCGATACACATTGTCAGTTTTGATGGTCTCAATCTAATCATAAATAATCCTGCTTAACCGCTTAAGTGGTCGGCTGGGCGCACCCAGCCTGCATCTGTGCTGCTAACGGTTAATCATCCCCACTGCTTTTGATGCTGAAGTTAAATTTCGTCAGTTTGTTTGGTGTGATTCGGCGCACTTTTGGGTTTTCACTGATTACCTTCATGCCTGTTGGTAGCGAGTCAGTGTCGACTTTGACCAAGAACTGCTTACCTTTTTTATTCAACACCCACTGATCTGGTACATGGTATCGACCATACTGGTCTGTCTCGATGATAATGCCTTCGACAGTCAATAAGCGAACCCCAGGAATACCGTCTTCGTAGATCCCTTTGTTCTCTACGACGATCTCCCAAAGGTAATCATCACCATCTCGATAGAGGTTTCGTATCACATCAATATTTTCTGCCGACAATCCTTTCTTCTTATCTCCTTTGTGCTTAGTCGTAACGTTACCTTGCATGTCAAATTCGATGTAAGTGCCATTATCGGTCGTCACCTTGAATGGGAAGCCTTGGCGGGTCCGCGTCTTAAATTGGAAAGCCACTTTGTTGCTACCTTCAATGGTTCGGTTGCGAGATAAGCCATACAATTCATCGACTTCATATCCTTTATCCACACTCGACATCACAACGTCTTGTCCTTTCAATTTCACGTTCGCATCTCTCAACTGAGTCTCTACGCCATCTTGAGTAATGAACGTGGAATTCGGAATGTAATCCTCCTCAGCAAGGTCAACATCGATGTAGATATCATCGGCAGTGGCATCAGCTTGGAAGCCATCACCATTGTGATCTTCAAACACCTTACCGATGATGGATGCAGTATCGAACACCTTGTCTGGCATAACTTCAACCGTTGCACTGGCGAGGTTCGACTTCACAACGTAGTTGGTCGTGGTGTTTTGTGCGGAGAAGCTTTCTGCCGGTGGCGCTTCTGCCCATGCGGTGTTGGTGTAAACGCCAAAGGTAGCACCAACACTCACACGCATTAGGTAACGAATTCGAATTGCGTCTGCAGTTTGCGAGTCACCGTTGCCATAGATATTCATATCTCCGACTTCGAAGAACAACTGATTGGTCTTAGTTGGCTCTACGGTAATTTGGATGTCGTCTGCGGTATCGAACACTCCATCTGGTCCACTGTTCACCATCTCGGTAGAGTCAGGGATGTAAGCGAAGCCCCCTGGGTAGCGGTCAACCAACCGAACCCCTGTAAATGGGTTGTCGTTTTCGTTGGTGATCGTCACTTCATATTCCACAACTTCACCGACACTCGCTTCTGACTTGCTAGCAACCTTAGTTACTTTCAGCATGCCTTCGTTGTACGCTTGCTTCTTGACCTTAATGGTCACATTGGCGGAAGCGGTTTCACCTGTCGATGCGGCGGCGGTGAATACGTTTGTGAAGTTGTCATCGATACCTCGGTTGATTTCACCCTTCACCACGATTTCGTATTCATTACCTTGATACGCCTTCATGGTGTGGTTTGAATCGACATTGCTGTCTGAATCAACAGAAACCACAACACCAGACTTGAGCTCGGTGATGGTCGCTTTCCATGTGGTGAACAATGGATTGCCGTTGTTACCAATGAGCTTATCGATTTCGTCCAACAAGTTGACGCTTTCTGCATCGGCAGAACCTCGGTTGGTCGCGGTCATTGTGAAGGTAATTTCATCGTCGTCGTTGGTGTATTCCGCTTTATCCGCCACCTTGGTCACCGACAAAATGATCGGCAGTGGTTTGATGGTTGCGAAATCGTCAGCAAGGACATCACTTTCTGACTTGTCATAGGCATACGCGTGATTGGTGATTTCTCCCATCGCATCCGCGTTGACGACACCCGTGATTTCAATGTCCAACTTATCGTTTGGCGCAATAATCACGCGGCTATTCACATCCAGGTTGTCGCCCTGAATTTGTGGCAACACGATGGTGCGGTCGTCATTATATGAGCTTGTCATACTCCAGCTGGTAAACGCTGGCGCTTCGGTGTCGTGAATCGTATTCACCTTCAACTCTGAGATAAGATCCTTAAGCACTATCTCTTCGGTAAACGAGCCAGATTCATTACTTAACACCACGTGGTAAGTGACGTTTTCACCCGGACGGTAGTACTCGTCATCCACGGTTTTCTCAAGTTTTACTGACTCTGGCATCGCTAAGAGCGTCGCTGTTGCGTCTTGAGTATCCCCCCGGAACGTCGCGCTTGCCGTGTTTTCAATCTCACCAATGGCGTATTGGTTTACGAGACCAGTAATCACAAACTCCACCTCATCATTTGCCGCAATGCTCAGCGTCGAATCAATGTCGGCATTCACACTTGGAATATTGGTGATGTCTGTTTCTGGGTTACCTTTGTTGATATCAATACGCCATGAATCAAACGCTTTCACGGTCGTCCCATCAAGTCGAACAACTTCAATATTGCTGATAGCATCTTTCACACCAACATCCGTTGCTGGCACAGTGCCTTCATTCTTCACCTTAACGCGGAATGTCGCTTCCGTGCCGGGAACATAGTATTCCGTGTCTGCGGTTTTCTCGATTGAGATACCTTGAGATTGAGGTTGGATGGTCGCACTTGATTGTTGCGTGGTGCCATTCAGATCCGCAGTGGCAATATTGGTAATTTCGCTCGCTGCCAATGGATTGGTTTTCACCGTAATGGTGAACTCGACAATATCATGTGGGGCAATATCAATAACTGAGCGAATATCTTGGTTATCGACTGGCATTGGTGTGATAGTCGTACGACTGTCACTCTTAGTCGTTTCGATAGTCCAACTCTCAAAAGCACGTTCATTTACACCGTAGATGTTGATCGCTTTAATGCCTGACAGAGTGTCGTCTAGCTCAATATCATTATCAAAGCCATCGGTCCCGTTGTAGACACGAACATGGAATACCGCTTCTTCACCCGGGATATAAATTGGCGATTCGGCCGTTTTCTCAATCCAAACTTCTTCAGGTAACGTTTCAAGCGTAGCCGTTGCATCGGTAGTCGCACCACCAAACTCAGCCGTCGCGGTGTTAACGATATTGGCCACTGCACTGCTGTTGATTGTACCTGTAATAGCAAATTCCACCGTGTCACCAGGTGCAATATCAAGGTTGGTAGAAATATCACCGTTTGGTCCCGGAACCGTATCTATGTTGGTACGTGGGTCCCCTTTAGTGGTCACGATCGTCCAATCGTTAAACGCAGGTTCTATCGCTCCACCAGAGGTTTCAACTTCAAGTGAAGAAATGATGTCCTCGACTTTTACATCTCCCGCAAAGCCGGAACCATTATTGGTCACTTTGACGCGGAATGTGGAGAACTCACCCGGTTGGTAGTAACGCTCATCGGTGGTTTTCTCCAGAACGATATCACCCGGACGTGGTTTCAACGTTGCTGTTTCCGTCACGTCTTTACTGTTGTGATTCAACGTTGCGGTGTTAACAATGTCGCCCGTTGCTTCCGGGTTCACTAAGCCAATAACGTAAAGAGTGATGGTGTCGTTCGGTGCGAGGTCGATGTTGTAATCAATATCCTTGTCAACCACAAGTGAGTTCGCATCGACGGTAGTCAGTGAACTGCCCGTAACATATTGAACCGCCCATTGTAGGAAAGCTTGGTTGGCCGAACCATCAATGGTATTCACGGTGAGCGCACCAATTTCATCTTTCAGGTTGATGTCATTCGCGTAGCTGTTACCTTCGTTGACAATTTTCAGGATGTAACCTGCCGCTTGGTTAGGGCTATAAAACTCCACCATTGGCTCTTTCGTAAAGGTTAAATCTGGGATCGTCGCTGTGCTGGTTGCTTCTGCAGTTTTAGTCGAACCATTGTAGGTCACTTCAACTTGGTTGGTGACATCGCCCACTACTTCTGGGTCAAGCTCCCCTTCTGCAGTAATGGTCACGACATCATTTGGACTGATGTCCAAGCTGCCATCTAAAAACTCACCCGTGGACGATGGGAACTTAGTGTCACCCGTCTGTGAAGACGCATTGAAGAAGATGGTGCCAGACTCAAACGCTTTTACTGTCGCGCCCGTAATACTGGTCGAAGTAATGTCGTTGACTAGATCCTTAATGGAAACATCACTTGCCCAGTTGGCTGTGGTGTTTTCAATTGTGATGGTATAAGTCAGCTTGTCACCTGATTCGTATTGGCTCTTATCAACCGTTTTATCGACCGTGAGATCAGCCGTTGCCGCCACATAAGTCGCATCCGCAGTTTGAGAGCCGCTTGAATCGCTCACTTCCACTACGTTAGTGATATCGCCAACAAGGTCCGCTTTTACAACACCTTCAACATGAAGTTTCACTGTGTGGTCTGGGTGAATGTTGTAGCGAATCTGATAACCATTGTCGCCAGTCACCTCAGAGCCTGCAATGGGCTGAGTCAATGTTGGATCAGTACCGTCAACACTCACTGACGTCGCTGACCAAGAATCAAACGCACGCACAGGTAATGTTGCGCCGGCTTTCTCAGCGCGAATCGTCTTCCAAAGGTCTGAAATCAGAACATCGGTCGCATAACCTGTACCTGTGTTTTTCACCTCGATATCGTAGCCAATGGTATCGCCCGGATGGTAAATCGCGGGGGTAATTGAAGTGACTTTCGAAACGGTAAGTGTTCCCGGTTCAGGGACGATAACTTTTTCTTTCAGGTTGTAGGTGAAGTAATTGGTTCCTGAATTTAGTTTGCCTTGTAGTTGGTTAGTAAACTCACCAACGGCATCATCGCGAGCATGACCAACGACTTCGATTAAGATTTCCGTATAAGTATCATCGGCCGCTTTACCACCCATCTGAACCGTCACATCAATATCCGTATTTGGAGCTACAGAGTTAAGGTTACTAATGTCTGTGTAAGCCGGATTACCATCAGTGATAATTTGAGCACTTACCGTCCAATCCTTTAAAGCAACTTGCTCTGTACCATCAGCGACTTCAACTTTGTAATTGCTAATAATGTCACGAATGTCAATCAACTCGTTATTTGCAGTCTCGTTGCGAACACGCATTTGATACCGAACTTCTGAGCCTGGAGTATAAGTTGGTGTATCCGTTGATTTTTGAGCAATCAGGCTCGACGTACCAGGATCTAGAACGACGGCATTACTATCAACGCCGTTGACTTTGGCCACATTGGTAATGGTCCCTGTGGCGTCCGCCGCTACTGTGCCGTCAATCTCAAACACAACGGTGTCGCCTGGCATCAAGTCGAACGCTGCATTCAGTGGTACAGTTCCTTGGTAGTTACCCGTAATTGAGAATCGGTCTGCATCAGGCGCACTCACGATTGCCACACTGTAGTCTTGGAATGCTGCCTTACCATCAGATGTATCAATGGTGTTTAGTTCATCAACGATAGTCGCGCCATTGGTAATGCTGTCGCCCACGTTGGTCACGCTAACTTGATATTGAACTTGACCGTTCGGGTTGTAGTGACAGCCTGTGCCAGTCGTTGATGGGAAAGTACATGTGCCACTGTCTGCGGTTGTACTCAGAACTGACTTCTCGAAGTTCAGTACAGGCACAACTGGTGGAATGACGTCCGTGGTATCACTTTGGTTCCCAGCCTTACCCGTGTTGCCATCGATATCACCAAGAGCGTCCGGGCGAACTTTTCCTTTAACCGTAAACTCAATGACTTCTTCCGGAGCGATATCGACTAGTAGGTCAAGATCATCAGTCGCATCATAAGACTCGATGTAAGTGTCTTGGGTTCCCGTTGTACCTGTTGAAGTGAAAGCATGAGATATATCCGTATCTGAGAACGCTGATTTCGTCGTCCCACCGATCACTTCAACGCGAACGTTAGAGACAATATCTTGGATAACGGTTTGGTCACGCCACACGGGCTCGGTGTTGGTCACCGTGAATTTGTAGATGACCTCATCTTCAGGTTTGTAGGTGTCACCGGATACATAAGATTTGCCATCGATTGAGACAATTTCTTTGCTCACCGACAGATTACTGCCCTCAGGCGTAACTTTTGCGGAATTGAAGTTACTGCCGTTGTATTTCGGTGTCGCAACAATCTGGTCGAGCGCATCTTGGCGGATCTGTGACTCCATGACAAAGTCAATCCAACCACCCGGCGCGATCGAAAGTACTGAAATATCGATATCTGCATTCGCACCACCAGTGTAGCCATCAATCAGAGTAGTCGCTTCACCGGATGTGGTAGCGGTGACTGTCCAACCATATTGATCAAATGCAGGTAGCGTTTGTGAGTCAGATTCACCAGCTGCATTCTGAGCAACACGTACTTTGACATTTGAGAACAACTCTTTCAGTGATTTGTTGTACTCCAAACCTTTACCATTGTTCTCAATACGCAAGTGGTAAACGATCTTTTCGCCGTCTGTCGTATGGTTGTATGTGGTCTTGTGTGTTGCCAATGATGTATCAGTGTACGCTTTATGCAACTTAACAATGTTCACCGGCAACATGTTCACCGGTTCTGACGGTAAGTTATGGCTCTTGTCGACCACTGCAACGTTAAGAATTTGACCTATCGCTTTCTCACTGATCTTCGCTTTGATGGTGTAAGTAACAAAGGTTCCGCCTGTTGCAAACTCATTAGCTGCTAGGTTGAACTTAGTATCGATATCACTGTTGTTACTGACAGAGCCCGCATCACTGATGCCACTCGAATCAACACTGGTAACAATGGTCCATGAATCAAATGCACGTCCTTTACCACTACCATCGAAGTAATCGGTCTGGATCTTGCCGATTTCATCCTTGATTGGCATCTCATTAATGTGAACATTATTTAAGTTCTTCAGTGAGATTTCATACTCGATGTAGCCACCCGGCGTATAACCACCACTTAACTCGGTAGTGCCATCCTGATCGTAGATTTTGGTAACATGTTTAGAAAAGTCGTACTTCTCAGCAGACGCTTTGGTCTCTGCGCTCACAGTATCGCCATCGACAGTAAGCAAGTTCAAAATCTCACCGACGGCGTTATTGTTCACCTTAGCCGTCACAACATATTCAATGATTGTGCCTTTGGGGATAGAGGCATGAGTATCGATATCTGCGTTATCAGCAATCTTGCCATCCAGATCGACAATGGCTTTTGAACTACCACTGACAATCCTTGGTACAACCGTCCAACCCGAGTCAAACGCTTTACCGCTTGTGCCATCAACAAGATCGACCATGATATTGGACAGTCGGTCGATAACAGGAATGTTGTATGCGTTACCCTTGCCATCGTTTTCGATTGTTAAACGGTAAACTAGAGGTTGTCCCGGCTCGTAGCTTGATTGATCAACCGTCTTACTGAACGCCAGATGATAGCTGTTCGGGATCACCGTGATGCCACCAATAGTGATTGTACCGGTCGCGTCTTCACGCACCACACCCACGACTTCAAAGGTAACGGAATCTTTGCCAGCCACATCGATCGTTGTGTTGATGTCTTTATTATCCGCAACAGTACCATCCAATGTGCCGTCGGTTGTGCCGTCGCCACCATTTGAATCATCTTTCGAAACATCAACGGTGAAACCTTTATCAAATGGCGTCGCTAAAGAGCCATCCAACAACTGAGTCGTCACACCAGTAATGTTTTCGCTTACAGCGTGGTCATTGACATAACCTGTTTGAGAAGAAACCGTCACTTGATAAGTTAAGGTATCACCTGGTGAATAGAAGCGAGACTCAACCCCATTAACCAGTAACTTCCTCACCACATCGCCGCCATTGTAAGCTCGCTCCATCTCGTGATGAGAAAGATGTGATTCTTCAGTAACTTGGCCAAAGTCACGGTATACGTAGGCGTCATTCTCAATTTTGTCGTTTAAGTTCCCCATTGAATCCTGAGAACCAATAACATTGTCTTTAACACGAGCTTTAATTCGGAAAGTACGCAATTCGCCCGCAGCAAGTGTCATCGTGTTCGATGCATCACCAGGTGGGTAGATAAAATCTTCGGTAGTTTGAGATTGAAAACCGCCGCCGTCATCGAAATCAAACTGCCAGTATTCAAACGGAGATTGGTTTGGGTAGTTTTCATATTGGTTGTCTTTGTCATTTGCCAAAACAGAACGAATGTCTGTCAGTAAATCAACGACCTTAAGACCGCTTTCGACATTCGCGCCATTGTTCAAAACACGAATTTCATAAGTGACATCATCGCCAGGAACAAAGCGAACTTTATCCGCTGTTTTCAGAATAGAAACGTTAAGAGAGTCCCCTGATGTACCACCAATCTCGGCAGAAGAGGATTGGTTTAAGTTCGTCGATGGATCGTAAATCTCTGCGGTATTAGCAATCTCATCTTCTATGTAATCGTCTTTAACTTTGCCTCTCACATTGTAAACAACGTAACCTTCGACACCGTTAATTTTAGGATCGATATCGATACGACTATCGATATTTCCATTATTTGGATACCCCGACTTTTCACCAGCATAACTGCCCGTTTTAAATGGTGAATTATTGGAATCTGTAGACGCCGTTATTTCCCATTCAGAGAACGCATTCAAGCCCTTAATATCATCTGTAACACGAACTTCGTTTGCATAACCTGGCCCAGTATTGACGATAGTAATCTTGAAGTTAACCCATTGGCCTGGAACAAACGAATCATCAGGTGTTGTTTTCGCAACAATCACTTTTGGATCATGAGGATAAACAATAACCGTATCCGATGCAGATGATTGAACTGTCGAGTCCGATGTTTTGATTTCTGCTGTGTTGTCAAATTGCGAGTATATAATCTCACTTTCATTTGAACGGTCGATTTGTGCCACGATGGTGTAAACCACTTCAACGTTCGGTGGGATTTGTGCCGTTGTATCTAGGTCCGTATTTGGCGCAAAAGTACCGACATCGGTATACGCTGGATTGCCATCCAATTGAGGATCATCCGAAATGATTTCAGCACTGATCGTCCACGACTTGAAGACTTGTTTTGACGTCGTATCTGGTTCCAATATCTTCGCGGTGATCGAAGATAAGGTGTCTTTTACCGCCACATTTGTCGCATAACCGTTTTCTTTGTCGTTCTTTAGGCTGATTTGGTACGTAACCTCAGTATCCAGCTTAGAGTAAGCCGTCTGCTCACCATGAAAACCTGAGTCAGTATTCGTCTTCACACGTTTGTTTAGCTCAATTGCAAAGTCACGAGGGTCAGAGCCTCGATCGGCATAGACGGAGCCATCAACAGTTACTTCATTAGATATATGACCATTCGCTAAAGGGTCAGTCTGGGCGGCAATGGTGTACTCAATGTAGGAGTGAGGTTGAAGCGTAGCAATGACATTCAAATTGTCAGGGTGTTTCACTTCTCCAGTGATACCAGTATTTGAAGCGTTCGCTGGTGTGCCATCGTCTTTAAACGCTTCGGCAGTGATCGTCCAATCCGAATAAGCATTGATTTCTTTGCCATTGATATCGGTTGTTTTCACTGAGTTAAGGTCGTCTAGTACCTGAACTTGGTTTGCAAAACCATCACCGTCGTTCGTCACGGTAATGGTGTAAGTCAGAGTCTGGCCAGAAGAATAAAAACGGCTATCTACGTCTTTACTCGCACGTAAGTTATCATCTGGAGTTTGAACACCCGAGCCTTCTTCGGTTACGTTATCATTAGAGCAACTTGGGTCGTCATCAAGAATGAGGCCTGTACTGGTATCATTCGTTTTGGCAGTCAGTTTGTACTTAATGGTTTTACCCGGTGCGATGTCCGGTGTCAGCGAGAGTGGAGTTGATGTCCAAGCTCCATAACTAAAAGAGCCAGGATCAGAACCAATCGAGTCTTCACCAGAAATCACTTCAACTTTCCATTTTTCGAAAGCCTGCCCGTCACCAGCGCCACCCGCTTGCTCGGTAACAACACACGTCAAGTTATCTTGAACTAACAGGTTATTGGCAAAGTATTTTGATGAGCCATTTGTAACGGTAATTTCGTACTCAATTTCACCACCTGGTACATATTCGGATGCAGAAGTGGTTTTAGAAATAGAGATATCAGAATCTGTCACACTCAGCACTTTTTCTGCGTCAACCGTATCGGAAATACTGGAGCTCTCGACTAGCGAACCAGACTCATCTGTCACCGAAGCAGTAAAGCCTTGCAAAGTACCAATCGTAATCGGTGTTAGTGTTGCTTTAATTTGGTAAGTAATCGACTCACCCGGATAAATAGAAACGGTATCGTCAAAGTCGACATCCGTTTGTGGACCGCCTTGGTAATCAGAAAGTGAATTACTGCCAATGCTTGAAACTGTAATATCCCATGTGGTGAAGGGATTTCCATCCACATCAGTGTTATCGTATGAAGGAGATAAATTGTTCGCTAAACCATTGCGGCTTACTAAGTCTTTAATATTCTGTTTTACATGGTAATTATGAGCAATCGCACCGCCGTTATTACTCACCTTCAATTCAAAATCAACTTCACCGTTAATTAGGTATGGCGATGTCGAGTTTAACGTGTGCTCAAGTTCAATATCAGGATCAGCTGGCGGTGTCGATAGTAGGTTACTGTCGACCGTACCAGCACGAGTCGTGGAGCTTGCTTGGGTATCAATATCGGATACTAGGTCCGCAGCAACCGTCGCTTTGATGGTGTAAGTAATGTAGCCACCAACAGAGATCTCCGCATCGGTGACCGATAAATCCCCTGTTGTCGCAAAGTTACCGGCATCGCTCCCCGATGAAGCGACGGCACTAATGGTAACACTGCTAAATGCATCCCCCGTTGAACCGTCTAACTTCTGCCCCGTTAAAGATGCAAATTCTTGCTCAATATCTAATCCTTTAACCGCATAAGCACCGTTATTGGTTGCCGTCAAAGAGTAAGTCAATGTGCCGCCAACCTCATATTCCTCGGGATTAACATATTCTTCCAGAAGATAATCGTATTCAGCTGGGGGGAAAGTAATCGTGTCCGTGTTTGTAAAAGTCGTTTCTGTGCCGGAAACCGTCCCTTTTACTTCTGTGTTGCCGAGAACGATATCTTCAGCGGCATCATCAGCAACTGTTGCTTCAATTTGATAAGTAATGCGCCCTAGCGGTAATAAGTTAGCGCCGGTCACGTTCAAATTACTATTGCTGGAGGAATAACTACCTGCATTCGTTCCTAAGGTGTGAGTATCGGTAATCTTGACACTGCTGAACGCCCTACTCGATCCAGACATCACATCCCAAATGGCATTCGTCACTGACACATCACTGATCGTGCTGATCGTCGTATTTCGAACTTCAATCGAGTATGTAATGACCTGTCCATTTTCATAAGGCAGACCGAATGTTGGGCTAAAAGATATTTCAATTTCCCCTGCTGCTAATGCTTTGAAAGGAAGCAAAAACATAAGCAAAAACAAGGCTAGATAACGTTGAACAATTGGCACAATACTTTTCCGACTCATATAAAATATTAATTATTCAGATATTTATGACTAAGCTAGCAATAGCGTCAAAAACTAGGCGCCGAGATATTGTCGACAGAAGAATTTACATTGTCACGTTTCTGTCATTTTTTATTCGGCATTGGTTAAAACTACTTGGCTATCAGCTCTGGTTCAGATTTGCGACAGATTCAAGCTGCGCAGAGGTAATAAATTCACCAAATGTTTCACACCAAATAATAACGGTCGTGTAGTTGTCTAAAGGCAAATCTTGAGGAAGAGTGACCATAAAACGGTCAAATGTTTTCACGTCACCCACATTAATCATTTGCGGCTTCAATCGATTGAAGTCAGCTTCCGTTTCAACAAATTTCGGAGAGAGGTACACTTTATAATCTGGGCCCGGAGCAAGCTCACCTTCAAAAGCCAAGGTGTCTTCCGTTAGCCAGATATCTCCTTGCCCCCAATGCAAAAAGTCACTGTCGATGCGATCTCGTTCAAAGACTCCACGATAGAGCAGCCCCTCAGAAGAATGAGAGATCACTGAGACATCAGGAGAAGTGGGTTGTATAAGAATAGGCAGCGCGTAAATACCGGCGGCAAAACCAGCCAAAACACATAAAGTGTGGCTTACAAGCAACAAAATCCATTTCATAGTTATATACCTAGCTTTAGCTAATACGACGTCATCGATAAATTTAGTCTATAAAGTTCGCTAAATCAGGGTATTAACCAAAACTCAGAGATTTCCTATATATTTTTCAGGTGAAGGTCACAAATCTGATTATTATATTGCGCTTCTTGATGCTTAAATTGAATATTCATCATTTAAACAAACGCAACTAATGGAAATATAAATGAAAAAAATTGGTGTTATGGAAGAGTGGTTTTATTTCAATGAACGTAGATTTACCAGCATTTGAAAAAGCAGAGGGATAGCCAGAAATGGAGTTGAATACGGAAGAAAGGTAAAAAGCCAGCCTTAGTACTTTCATCCTCGGCTGGCTTTATTGATTATTGTTTAGGTTGGATGGTTGGTTGCTCTATCAAACCTTCTTTGAATACGATGAAGGCTCGGCGGTTAAGGGCATTGGCCTCTTTGGAGCGCTTATTAATTGCCGGTTGTAGCTCACCAAACGATTTCACTTCCCATAAGAATTGCGATGGGTCGATTTTGGTTTTCAGATACTTCACCACTTCAGATGCCCGGCGCTGTGCTAACTTCTCGTTGTATGACAGCGAACCAATTTGGTCAGTATGACCCGCAACAAGAATACTGCCCTGCAAGCCTTGCAACTTATCTGTGAAGCTGTCTAATTTGGCTAAATCTTCCGGCTTCAGCTGTGACTTGTCGAAATCAAAGTGCGGTGTCATCGCCATGTAGATTTTGCGTTCCGGTTTTGGTGGCTCACAAAATGGCATTTCTTCATATTTTTGCGCTTCCTCGAACACCACAAAAGCACGGCGGTTTTCAGCACGATCCTGATCGGTTTTACCCAGCGCTAATGGTTGCGTTTCACCAAAATACTTCACTTCCCAATCATAATGGTCTGGATTAAGTTTTTCTTTAAGGAAGCTCTCCACTGATTGAGCGCGGCGCAGTGACAAGGCTTCGTTGTATTCCAGTGAGCCTTTGTAATCGGTATGACCAACAATGGTAATTCGACCGCTTAAGCCTTCGATTTCATGCACGAAGGCATTCAAACTCGTCGCATCTACGTCTCGAATGTTGTACTTATCAAAAGCAAAGTGCTCTGCCACAGCAATGTGAATTTCTCGCTCTGGCGCTAAACATTCGCTGATTAAGAATTTCGATACGTCCAAGTCGGTAAACTTGTCTCGGTTCTCTTGGCTTACGTAAGTATCGGTGGCGCAACCAGCGATAAGCAGCGTGCCCACTACCCCACCAAGAAGACGAAGGGTTGTTTTCATAAATTCCTCTCACTCATTCACGGATGGGGTTATAACTTACCAACCAAGTTGATGAATACGCCTTGTGCGTCGTAGTCATCATCGTTGGTTAAGTCGCTATCAAAGGCAGAGAAGTTGTAACCAATACCGACTTTGAAGTTGTTACCAATGTGCTTATTCACTGACACCAAGGCACCATGTTCCAACTCATCATTTAAGGTATCCGTTTTCCAGTGGTATTCACCGGTGACGTCCCACTCTTTCATCACTCGATAAGAAGCACTTAAGCCATACAGGTCAATGTCGCTTTTGACGATTTCGTTCTTACCGGATTCACGCGCAAAGACTTCTTCTTTGTCTTTATGTGCGTATTTCGCGCCGACATCCCAGTTTTCATCGATGCTGTAAATCGCTTCGACTTCGATGATTTGGCTGGTTTCATCTTGGTAATCCACATCACGGTCTAGTTGGTCATAATCCGCAATGTAGGTATAACGGCTCAATAAGTTCAGACGGTCATTGTAGATTGGACGGTATGCTAAGCCACCTGTTGCCTCGACAAAGCGCGCCATGGTCTCACCTGTGGTTTGACTCTCAGTAATCGAGTAGTTGTACTTACCAAACAAGGTGTGCTCTTCCGTTAAACGATGCGTGTAACTGTTGGTCGTCACGATCTGCTCCAGCTCTCGCTGTACGACATCAGGATCGTCTTCGTTCTTGTCGACACGGTATTCCAGTTTGTGACTTAAGTTGATGTCATCCAAATCGATTGACGCATTCAAGCTGACAGATTGTCGTTCAGTGATTTGGTTTTCATCGTCTTCGATTTCACCTTGTTGATAACCAATGCCCATTTCGACATCGTCCGTCACGTCGTAACCAAATCCGTAGGAGTCGATACGGCCGTGGCCATCGTTTTCATCGACAAATTGGTTCTCTTGGTAGAAATCCACACTTGAAGTCAGATCAGCACGTTGGCCGACAATCACGTTGTTTTCACCTTCGTAGTTATCATCTACGTAAGTGACATAAGTAGAGTGGTCGTCAGAGACATCATAGGTCACGGTCGCTTCGGCAATTTCACCACGGTCACCAGTGGTGTACTCACCGCCCAGTGATAAGTCTTCCAACACGCGGAACTCAGCCCCCACAGAAACGCTGTCATTATCGTCGTAGTCATCCGATTGGTTCATGGTGGTTTGGCCTTTGACGTACACGCTGTTATCGCTATCCCACATGTAATCCAAACGTAAACCAGCCAAGGTCGCGTTACTTTGCTCATCGGCTTGGTTGAGCTCATCTACCTGTTGGCCTGCTGCCGATAGCTTGATGTGCTGAGTCAGTTTGAATTGGGTTTCTAGCTCAATGGTCTCGGAATCTGTTTTCAGATTGCCATCCATGTCACGCTCTTCGTTAGCAGAAAAACGCGATAACACCGCAATACGGTCAGTGGCTTGCAGACGCAATTCCGCTCCATACGCTTCTTGCTCAAGATCGTCGCTGCTGCTTGCATAACTGTAACCCGCGTCTTTGTCTTTATACCAAAGTTTGACGTCGTTACCGACCGCACCGAAGATGCTTGGTGCCAAGTCATACAAGTTCGCAACTGCTGTCACTTGAATGCTGTCACCTTCGCGGTCTTCTAGACTGTCACCAATCGGCGTAAAGGTTAAACCACCATCGTACGAGACAAAGTTCGACTCGGTTTGTCGACCTTCACTGTGAGCGAATTCCGCTTTGATGAACGTTCCTTCCGTTGCACGAAGCGTTAAATCAGAGCTGTAAACTTGGTAGTTTTGATTGTCTTTCTCTTCCGTCGCGTAGGTGACGCCAAGACCGATGTAGTCATTCACCCAGCCTTTCACACGGCCGCCGTAAGACATCGCATCCAGTGAGTCAGAGCCTTGTGGTACGTATTCGTAGTCCACAACCAGATAGTTTTCGTAATCGTCGTTGCCTTCAATCACGCTGCCAAAGCTGTCAGACATGATGTTGTCTAGTGGCTTCGTCAGGATAATTCGACCTTGGTATGGGTCGAATTCATAGTCACGCCCCGGCTCTAGTGGCACTTCGTTTTGCGTGAGGTTATTTTCATCGACAACCTTAACGTAAACCTTGTCACTGCCTGGTACGGCTTCTCCATGACGCAAGAAGTAAAGCGAGCCACCTGTGCCCAAAAATTCATCGTGTGCGTACAGGGAATCTGCTTCTGCTGCAAAACCAACGATGTTCAATCGGTCTTCACCGTACTGAGTAGTATCGCGAGTGCGGTAGTCCGCTTTGAAGCCATATAAGCTACGGTTGTAATCGCTGGTTTCTGTGCCTGTGACACCCGTGTTGTAGTTACCCCACAAGTACTGCGACTTGTCGTATTCTACATTTAGGTAGACTTTGCCTTTGGTATTGACCACTTTCTCGATGTTTGAGCTGTCGCCATAGTTGCCGTAGTACAACTCGTCATCGTCTTCTAGAATGTCAAACACGTCTGAATCTTCCGATGCAAACGGATGCTTAAACATGTCTTTCAGTTCACTTTCTTTGGTGTCAAAGTGGGTAGTAATACGCAGCTTGTCACCAAACTTACCTTGGCCAAAGTACGCCAAACGACCTTGGTTATAGATGTCATTTTGGTATTGATCATCAACGCCAAGCGCTGCACTGTTGCCTGATACGTTGTTCTTACCGATGTACAAATCCGCCAAGCCGGTTTGTGCATAGTAAGTGTCTGGGATGCGCACGTAGAGTTGATAGCGGCGCTCATCGCCATTATCAAACACGACTTTGGTTGGGAATACATACGCGTCGGTAGGTAGGTACTGCTCTGCGTACAAGTTGCCATCTTCAACGTCGAATTCGTCTTCGCCAATGATGACTTTATCAACGCCTTTAAGGCCAGTACCAATAAACTTCGCCAGACCTGCGTCGGTCGGAATGTTGTGACGCATCAACTTAGCTTGGCCATAGCTGCGGCCTTTGCCTTCTTCGTCTTCGTTGTCGTTTCGGTCGATGTCCACTTCTGCATCCGGACGAACGAGATCCGTCACACCTACCGTAGTGACATCCATATTGCCGTCTTTGTCCCATGCTTTTAGTCGGAACAACAGCTGGCCGCCAACATCAAACTGGTAGTCTACATCTGTAGCACCGTCCCAGTTGATATCAAAATCGTTGGCCAACTTATCGCCTTCTAGCACGGCAATCGGCTCGGACAAACCAAAGTCGCCCACGCGATAAACTTCAAGTTGGTATTTTTTGATGTAGTAGCTGTAGTTAGTGGTAATGGTGAAACCAACGCTATCGCGCAACGTACCCTCTTCCACCTCCAGCTCATCACTGACGCTCACATCCAGCACTGGATCAAATCGCGTGATATCACGACTCGCCCAAATTGCGCCTTGGTCTAAATAAATACGCGATGCGTCGTCTTCTTGTTTTGGTGTTTCGACCGTGATGTCAGTGGTCTCTGACTCGAGTTTTTCTAGCTTGCTGGTATCGGCTGCCATGCCCATCATCGGCATGGTAGAAATAATACAGGTAGCTAAACGAGACTTGCTAAATACTTTCATACAAATTCCAGATACTGCTCCAATAACTCACTACTCTTGCTCGGTGTCTTTCGCTTTGCGATGAACACTGAAGTTAAACTTCGTGAGCTTATTCGGGGTAATTCGCAACACTTTCGGGTTTTCGCTCACCACTTCCATCGAAGTCGGTAACGAGTCAGTGTCTAACTTCACTAGGAAGTTTTTCCCTTTCTTATTCAGCACCCATTGGTCGGGCACGTGGTAGCGTCCGTACTGGTCTGTATGAATGACGATGCCTTCCACCGTCATCAGCTTGACACCTGGTATCCCGTCTTCATAAACCCCTTTGTTCTCAATCACGATTTCCCACAAGTAGGCATCGCCATGTCGATAGAGGTTTCTTGTGACGTTAAGATTCTCTGCACTTAGGCCGTTCTTTTTGTCTGATTCATGAGCAAACTTGATTTGGCCTTGCGCATCAAATTCGATGCGTGAGCCACCGTCCGATGTGACGGTAAAATCAAAGAACTCACGAGTACGTGTTTTGAATTGAATCGCGACAGATTTTGTTTCAGAGATGGTGCGGTTTATCGAGTGGCCCCAAAGATCACCCAACTCAACACCTTCTTGCACGGCTGAAATCACTTGACTATTGTCTTGCTCATCCTCAACCGACAGCTCTTTCCCATCGCGGACGACGATTGTAGAGCCAGCGATGTAGTCCTGTGTAGGCAAGTTGGCAATCAATTCCACATCAAATGCCGTCGCGTCTGCTTGGAAACCGTCTTTGTTGTGGTCTTCAAACACCTTACCGATGATGGATGAGGTATCAAATACCTTGTCCGGCTCTACGGTCACTTTGGCACTGTCTTCGTTCGATACCGCAAGGCCATCGACTTTCGATACCGCGGTGTTGATGTAGTCACCAAACGTCGCGCCAACAGAAACTCGCAGTAGATAACGAATACGCAGCTTCTCGCCCGGGTCGAAGTTCAATGAGGTAAACAGCAGCTTGCCTGTGTCTGATGGCTCAATCGTCAACACTCGGTCGTCTTCATTACCAAACTCACCATCTGGGCCACTCAACACCACTTCCGATGTATCAAGTATGTACTTGAAGCCGCCAGGGTAACGGTCTTCCACGGTAACGTTTTTGAAGTACGATTCGTTGTTATTTTCCACGATCACTTCGTATTCCACGGCATCGCCCACTTGCGCGGTGTCTTGCAACGCCGCTTTCGTTAGCAAAAGCTCACCACTGTTATCTGGGATCTTCTTGATGTGCGTGGTCACGCTGTCACTGGTTTGTGTACCGTCTGTTTCTGTCGCGGTAAAGGTGTTGGTGATGTCGTCATCCAAGCCTTTACCTAGCGTGCCCACCACTTCAAAGGCAAACGCATTACGTTTTTTCGACTTAAGGTTGACCGTTAAATCCAAATCTTCACTTGCCGGGAAGGTATGGCGATCAATCACGCTGCCGCTGTCGTCTACTTCGACACCTTCAATGGTCCAGTCGGTGAAGACCTTGTTGCCCGCTTCATTTTGCAACTCACTGATTTCATCGGTCAGACGAACATTGGCTGCGTTACCATCACCTTGGTTTGTCACGGCTAAGTAGTAAGTCACGGAATCATCATCCGGTGTGTATTCCGGCTTATCAGAACGCTTCTCGACCACAAGTTCAGCAGGAACAGGCGGTAAATCCAACGCTGCGACTTGGTCTGCAGAGCCCTGCACTGAGGTTGGCGACGGCATCATGCCTTTTGAGCGCGCCATTGCAGCCGGATTCCACGTCAGATCTAAGTAGTAACCGAGCACATCAATGTTAGTCAGCATGTCTTCATTGACGGTCAACGTGAAGGTGTAATCAATCTTACCGCCCGGTGCGATATCAACGATGGTGAACAGGTCTTTATCGTCTTCATAATCGCCCGGCTGAGTTTCAGCACCCTGCCAATCCGCCGTTAGCGTCCAATCATCAAAGGCTTTGTCACGAGAACCATCGATGTAATCACCCATGGATTCACTGAACTGGGTATAGATAGCAACGTTCTTCGCAATACCACGTCCAATGTTTTCAATCACTAGGTGATATTCCACTTTTTCACCCGGCACGTAATGTGGTGCGTCGGTGTAAAGCTCAGCTTGCACAACCGCACTCACGCTCTGAACAGGAGGGCTTATCACATCACCACCATCGACTTGCGCGGTGTTCACAATGGCCCCAGTCGCTGAATCCACAACCGTGCCTTTCGCGCGGAATACCACCTTACCTTTTGGTGCAATATCCACGCTGTATTCTGTTGGACTGACCGATTCAACATTGCTGCCTATGGTTTGTGATTCAACCTCAAGCGATGTTGAGCCATCGACAAACGCAGGGCCTGTCGTACCATCGTAATAACCAACTTGGATAGACGACATGTCATCCACCACGCTCAAATCGGTGATGTAGTTATTCGAGGTGTTCTCGATGGTGATCAAGAACTCCAATTCCTCACCAGGTTCGTATTCGGTTTGAACGTTTGTTTTGGTGGCAACAAAATCAGAATCCATCGGCAGCATAATCGCTGTTGAATCTTGAGAAACACCGTTGTAAGTGACGGTTGCAGTGTTGCTGATCTCACCAATCGCTGTGGTACGGATCAGCGCTTTCACACGGAAGGTCACGGTACTCTCAGGCGCAATATCCATGGTTGCATTAATATCATCGCTGAGCTCAAACGTTTTTGGTGTCACAACCGTGCGTTCATCCGATGCTTCGTACGTCACTTCCCACAACATAAACGCCGATTCTTTATTACCACTGGTGGTGTCAACATCAATGTCGCTGATGATGTCTTTCAGTTCAACACCAGAAGCAAACGCCAATGACGTGTTACTCACCGTAATGTCGTAGTTGACCAGCTTCGTCACTTCATAGGTTGGCGTGTCTACCGATTTGTCGATGGATACCGTCGCGAGGATCGGTGTACTGATCGCACTTTTTTCTGTTGTATTCCCTTCAAACGTTGTACTCGCGGTATTGGTGATGTTACCCGTCGCATTGGCTACTGTTGTCGCTTGAATGGTATAAACGATCGTATCTTCAGGAGCGATATCCAACGTCTCTTTCAGATCTTCACCTGTTGTTGGTGCTGGAACTGGTGTTTCACCCGTTGTTGAGACCGCTGAAATCTGAATGGAACTTGGGTCAAACGCTTTTCCTGTGGTACCGCCAGCAAGTGTCGTTTCAATCGACTTCAGTGTATCTTCAATCTCGACGGCTTCCGCCCAACCTAAGCCGTTGTTCTTAACGGTCACGGTATAAGTCAGCGTATCACCCGGAAGGTATTCAAGCTTGTCAACTTCTTTCGCCAATGTGACTTGTGCGTCTTCAGGCAAATACGTCGCTTCCGCTGTGTAGTCTGTGCCATCACTGTCCACTTTAACTAGGTTAGTGATGTTGCCTTTGGCCTTGTCGTTGACGGTATTCGTCACAACGAAAGAGTAACTATCGCCAGGATGGATACTGTAAGTCGCGCTATAACCCTGCTCGGTATCGATCACGTTTTTACGAGCGTTCAGCAAAGGATCGCCACTACCACCGAGTACTTCATCACTGATCACCCATTTACCCGTAAAGGCTTGTGCTTTGTCGGTACTGTTCGCCACATCGGTCATAATGGTATCGATGCGATCCACCAGCACTTGGTCTACCAAGTAACCTTCACCGACGTTAGTTAACGTGATTTTGTACGCAACAGGCTGACCCGGTTGGTATTTCGCATCTGGCTCCGCAATCGGTGTCGTCTCTTTTGTCAGTTCCAATTGGCCCGGTTTTGGTGTGATGTAGCCTTGTGTTAGCTTCGCTCGTTTACTACCCAGACCATAAAGAAGGAAAGCGGTATTGGTAAAACGACCTACGGCATCATCACGAACTTTACCTTGGATGTGGATACGAATGACGGTGTATTTATCACCACCACCAGTACCTGCATCATCACGTCCTGCCATTTTTATTGAGCCCGCTGGAATATTGATATCCGGGTTGGTTACACCAACGAGCTTATCTAGCTCGGAGAAATCATTTGCCGCAGGATCTGAAGGTGCAGAATCAAACAACACTTCATAATCCAGAGTCCATTCTTCTAGAGCAGGCTTCATAGAGCCATCAACTGTTTCAACTTCAAAACTGTTAATGTCATCCAGCAGACCAAAAAAGCCGGTACTTACATCGTCATTGGTAATATCGATGTAGTAGTTAACTGTGCCCCCCGGTACATATTGAGGAGTATCGGTCCATTTATCGATTAAGTACTGAGATCGGCCAGCTTCCAGAACAATATCGTTCGTGTTGTCGCCATTGACTTGTGCAGTATTGGTTATTGAACCTGTCGCAGAAGCAGCCACCGTCCCTTTCACATCAAAAACAATGTGTTCTCCAGGTCGAAGGTCTACTGTGGCATTCAATGGTACGTTACCGTTGTAGTTACCCTGGACGTCGTAGGTTCCCGCCGGCTCAACTGCGATCGACGTTGACCATTGCGTAAATGCTGCTGTGCCATCTGAAGTATTAATATTGTTGATGGCATCGATAACACGAACGTCATTAGCGATGCTATCGCCCGTGTTTTCAAGGGTGACTTGATACTCAACATCACCGCGAGGAGCATAAGTACAGCCACTGCCATCACTAGAAGGAACCGAACAACTCGCGGAATCGCCATCGGTGTACTCTAGCGTCTTGAAGTAGTTGATTTCTGAAGGCTTAGGTGGAATAGGTTCCGACGAATCCGACTTACTATCAGCGGTCACTCGGTTCGCTTCAATCTCACCCAGCGCGTCGTCTCTCACTGTACCTGTCAGGTTAAAGGTCAACGCTTCGCCAGCTGCAATATCCACTTCGATATCGAGATTGCCGGCTACGCTGTAACCCGGAACATAGGTATCAATGTTCGCGTCGATTCCATTACTCACCGTATGGCTGATATCACCAGAGGCATACGCCGGTTTGGTTGTACCGCCAATAACTTCAACACCAATATCGGTCACCGTATCTTGAATACGCACATCGTTCGCCCACCCGTTTTCTGGGTTAGTAACGACGAACTCGTACTCCACTTCGTCACCCGGAATGTAAGTATCTCCTGAGGTGAAAGGCGTACCATTAATAGACACGACGCGTTTTTCCACATTGATGTTGTTCGCCAAAGGCAGCAACAGCGCCGTACGATTTTTGCCATCGTAGTTCGCGGTGTTTTGAATATCTCCCAACGCATCTTCACGGATGGTGCCATGGATGGTGAACGTCAATGATTCCTGAGGAGCGATAACAATGTCATTGTCGATATCAATACGAGAACCATCGACATAACCAACTGCCTCGGTAATCGAGTCTGGTGCTGCATCTTTCGCCAAACTCACTTCCCAACCCGCATTAAATGGTTGGCCGACAGGATCGCCACCCGTCGTCGAATTATCTTCCGCAATACGGGTTTGAATCGCTGAGATGGTGTCTTTTAGATGAGAGCCATACTCGGTGCCATAGCCGTTGTTTTTCAGCTGAATACGGTAGTAAACCTCACTCTCACCCGATGCTTGCGAGTAAGTCGTTTTCTCTGTACTGAATCCAGCATCAGAGAAGGCTTTCTTATTGAAACTGATTTCCGGATCAGCCATAGAAGACGGAGGAGAAACCGCAATGAGCTGGTTGCCATCGTCTTCATCAATAAACGCGCGGTTACTAAAAGAGCCAACGGCTTTCGGGCTAATCTTTGCCGTAATCACATAACGAACGTAAGGTGTGGTCAAGAAGCCACCAAAGTTCTGCGCTGCAATATCAAAGTGGGTATTGATTGGCTGGTTGTCTTGAATTGAGCTGTCTACGTCTGGATCGGTGATTCCTGAGCCATCAGAAGTGACTTCAATTGTCCAACTGTCAAACGCAGGGCCACGAGTACCATCATAGTAATCCGTTGTAATTTCATCGATTTCATCACGAAGACTGATGTCATCAACGTGTGCTTCTGCAACGTTTTCGATCAGAATTTCATACTCAACGTAACCACCTGGCATATAGTGAGTTGCGCCAGTAAGTTTATTTCCATCCACATCGTAGTAAGCAAGGATGTTTTTCTCGTAATCGATCTGACGAACGGTTTGTCTGATCTCATGTGAGATATTATCGCCATCAACGGTGAGTAGGTTTACAATGTCGCCATTGGCTTTGTCATTAACTGTCGCAACCACTTCATACTCTAACGTAGCTCCCATAGGGATATCGGCTAGAACATCAAGGTTGCTATCTGTAGATGTGTAGACATTGCCAGCACCTGCGCCTGCATCGACGTACTCTTTATTATCACTGGTCGCCTTTGAAGTAATATCCCAAGTAATGTATGCATCACCTGTACCGCCATCAACGAGATCTACCGAGATATCCTCAAGATTATCGACAATTGGAATGTTATCAGCATTGGCTTTACCATCATTCTCGATGATCAAACGATACGTGACTGTTTTACCCGGCTCGTAAACCGTTTCATCAGTGATTTTGTCAAAATTCAAGTGATAATCATTCGGAATAACAATGGTGTCACGATAGTTGATATCACCAACCGCATCGGGACGAATCATCCCTTTCACGGTGTACGTGACATCTTCTCCTTCATCGATATCAATCGTAGTTACAATGTCATTGTTGTCAGCGACCGTACCGTCTTTTGTACCATCTGTAGTGCCCGCATTAGCAAGATCACTTTTCTCTACACTTACGCTGAACTGATTAGTCTTTGTCGTAGGATCATAGAACGGGTTGCCCGTTGAGCCATCTTGCAATTGAACTGAAATACCATTAATCAATTCATTTACATCAACGTTATTGCGGTAGCCTTTACCATCTTGTGAGGTGTACTTGAAGGTGTAGATCAGCTCATCACCAGGAGAGTAACGGTTGATGTTAGTGGTACGGAAAACATCACCATTGTTGTAAACCTGATGGTTTTCAGCAACGGCACGCTTTAAGTACTCACATGAAGTTGTACAACCTGCATCATCTTTGTGAATCAACAATGCCTCGTTGCGGATCAAATATTGTTCACCCGCTTCTACTCCGTTAGAAACCGCATTGTCTTTGACCAACGCTTTGATCTTAAAGGTAATAAAATCGTTCGCAGGAATGTTAAGCGGGATCTCAACATCGTCGGTATTAGGCGTACTGTAGGCACCACCATCAACTGAATACGACCAATGTTCAAACGGATTTTGCTCAAGTAAATCCTCTGATTCACCATCTTTGTCATTCGCCAGCGTAGTTGTAATTTCACTCAGACGGTCAATCAAGATCAGATCCGTTTCTGGAATATCACCATTGTTGCCGATCACGATGGTGTACTCGAGATCTTCACCTGGGGTGTAACGCACAACATTGGTTGTTTTAGTCAACGCAACGTTGATGTCATAAGCGCTGTCTTTGTTGTCGATTTGAGCGGAAGAACTGTGGTCGCGGTCCGTTAATGGATCATAAACATCAACACGGTTTGAAACTTGGTCGTGTGGGTAATCACTTTTGACGATACCGGACACTTCATAATGCACCCACCCTCCCGGAGTGATATCGACGTCGGTATCGATGTTTTCGTTGTCTGAAACATCCCCGTAGCGTGAACCTGGCTCATCGGTATTGGTAGAACCAATAACTTCCCAGCTTGAGAAGAAGTTCAGCGCTTCGATGTCATCCTTAACGGTTGCATCATTGGCGTAACCCACTCCACGGTTGTAGATGTAGATATCAAACGTTGCACGCTCACCAACAATAAAATCGGTGTTTTGAGCGGTTTTCGCCACAACAAGATTTGGTTCGTTTGGATGCGTCGTGACTGAATCCGCTAGATTAATGTTGTCTTCTGTGTCAGTCGACTTGACGGTTGCTGTGTTAGAGAAAGAGCCCCACAGGATCTCAGTATCAACACTGCGATCAAGAGTACCAACAATGGTATATGTGATGGTTACACCCGGTGGGATTTGAGCGATAACATCAAGATCGTTGTTATCAGAAAAGTCTCCTGCGTCAGCGGCTACTTTTAACCAAGGCGAATCTGCCTCAATGTCTGCTGAAATAGCCCACGAGGTGAAGACTTTCTTCATCGCACCAGCAGGCTCCAGCAGTTCTGCCTCAATGGTGCTGATGTCGTCTTTAATTTCGATATTAGAAGCAAAACCATTGCCTTCAGGGTTAGTCACACTGATGGTGTAAGTCACTTCATTGGTCGTATTGGTGTACCAGCTTTCTTCATCATTCCCATCTACGCGCTTATCCAGCACTAGGTAGTAATCACGAGGGTAAGAGCCTCGATCCGAATAAAGCTTGCCATCCACTTCAACTTCGTTTCGGATTTCATCATCCGCAATTGGGTTAACTACTGCAGCAATCGAATAAATAATGGTTTCTTTAGGGGCAACTGTCGCATTTACATCTAAGATGTTCTTATTGCTCTGATTACCAGCAATTTCGCCCGTAAAGCCCGGCTTACTGTTTGTGGAAACATTGCCATCCTCATCATAAGAGGTCGCCGTTACCACCCAACTTACGTAAGCTTTGGTTGATGTACCGTTGATAGAAGTAGTGGTTACAGAAGCCAGATCATCATAAACAGGAACGTCGATCGCGTATCCTTCACCGCTGTTTTCTACCGTGATGGTGTAGTTTAGAGTACTACCTGACGAGTAGTAGCGAGAGTCTACTTCTTTTTGAACTTTTAAGTTGGAGTTCGGCATTTGAACACCAGAACCAATTTCGCCTAGGTTATCCCCCAAACAAAGTCCCGCATCTGTGCCATCATCAACAATCTGACCAACACTGTCGTCCGCAACTCTTGCCGTCAACTTGTAACGAACATAACCTTCGGGAGCCAAATCGACTTTTAGGTCAATGTCGTCGGTGGTCCAAGCGCCATAGTTAAAAGAGCCGTAGTTAGAGCCTTCGCCACGGCTATCCGCGACTTCAAGTTTCCATTCAGAAAAAGCAGATCCAGACGAACCATCAACTTGCTCAGTGACGTTACACGCAAACTTATCTAGCACGATGACATCATTGGCAAAGTATTTCGAATCCGCGTTCGAAATTTCGATGTCGTAAACCACTTCATTCTCACCAGAAACACCTGGCACATACGTCGTGTCTTTAGTTCGCTTGTTTCGTTTAATTTGGCTCGATGATGAATCTAGAACATCTTCCGTGTTTAGCGTATTTGCAAGCACGCCAGCTGAATCAGCGCCGCCTTCGTCGTTAAGAACTTTCGCCTCCAACTGAGGGATCTTACCGATAGAAACGGGACTTGCATGCACCACAATGGAATAAACGATCTCTTCACCAGGGTAGATAGACACTTTATCGTCGAGTGATTTGTCGGTTTGCTTGCCCGATGCTTGTAGCTCAGAAAGGCTGTTCGAGCCAATCGATACTACTTCATTGGTCCAAGTCGAGTACGGGTTACCCGTTGTGTCGTCGGCATTTTTGTCGTTACTGATATCGTTGCCTAGATCCGACTTCAACGAGTCCATCAACTGCTGAACAGTGTAGTTGTGAGCGATACCTGCACCAGAAGCGTTACGCACTGTGATGGTGTATGAGAAATCTTCGCTAACGAGATAATCGTCCGTTTTGTTGAGCGAGTGCGAGAGTGTGACATCAGCGTCTTTTGGCGGCGTTGTGATGCCACCAGCTGATTGGTTGTCGTCACGTGTTTTTGCTTCAGCGCTGTCATTGATGATGTCGCCGACCAACGTTGAATCGATTTGACCTCGAATGGTATAGGTGACTGAACCACCAACTGCGATAGATACATCCTTCGCATCCAAGTTACCGCTTGTTGAGAACGTCCCCGCATTACTCCCTGAACCCGAAGTAGAAGAACTGTTTGAGACAGACGTAAAGGCTGAAATCATTGCACCATTGATGTCTTCGGCCTCAATATCGGCCACAAGGTCGGTAACAGTCATACCTTGGATTTTTGCTGAGCCTGTGTTCGATACTTTTAGGGTGTAAACCAGAGCCTGCCCTGCGCCATATTTATCAACCGATGCAGAAAGATCGATGCTGTGCTCATACACCACTCTCTGGTGGGTAGTAGTGTTTGAGTCTTTTCGTGAAAGCGCACCAGAGCGAACATTGGCAACGTTGTTAATATCACCCGCCGCCTGCTCAGAAACGGTTGCTTTGATGGTGTAGGACACCGTACCGTTGTTTCGAATGTTTACGTTGGTCGCGGCGAGATTTCCATTTCTGTCGTAGTCACCAGCAGAAGATAGAAAAGAAGCGGACGCGGAGATCTCTGCGCTTTCAAATGCATTCACTGAACCGCCGGAATCACCGGAAGTCATGATGTTCATGATCTCATCATTGACCTCTAACCCGGAAAGTGTGGAACCAGAGGTGTTGGTTAAGGTCAATGTATATTCAATCTGGCTGCCGTTATCGTATTGGCCACTTACCGGTGACAATTGGACATCAAGCCCAGCTATATCCGCTTTCGCAGGCATAGCAATCAATACCATTATGAACGACAAAAACGCACAACCTAAGGAGCGAATCAAACGACTAAAATCTTTCGACATACTTACTTCTACTTTCCAAATCAGCTAGTTAAGAAAAACCAGGATTAATCAAGGCGAATTAATCAGCAGAAAAGTTTAGCGAAGCGAATGTGATTACAGTCGGCATCTTTCGAGCGAAGAGTTTTTTAAATGCCTATTACGACCATGAAGAAAAACAATATGTAAGGCAGGATTTAAGGGGGTAGCATTCAAAGCATTGATATATCGCTACAACTCGCCAAATCAGAACCAATGATTTTATAACTCTTTAGTTGATAAAAACTTATAAAATCGGTCAATAAGGAATCAATTTAAATCAGAAAGGGAAATTTTTGTTGACATGAAAGACTAGGAACGCGCTATTGCAGAACATTCCTAGTCGATAGAGATGGGGCTTTTCTTAATCTAGAAAACTGTCTTGGTAAATCATTTTTTTACTCATTCCACCATCAACGACCAAGTTATGGCCGTTAACGAAGTCATTCTCTGGGTGCGTTAAAAAAAGACACGCATTAACAATATCTTTGGCTTTCCCTACTCGACCTGATGGATGCTGCTGATGGTCAAAGCTATCAAGCTCACCATACCCTTCAACCTGAATCCAACCGGGGCTAACCGCGTTGACGGTAATTGGTGTATCTGACAACGAAATGGCCATCGATTGTGTCATAGAGACCACACCACCTTTAGATGCGCCGTAAGCATCCCAACCAGATTCATTTTGATTCCAGCGCGTAGAGGCAATATTGATGATTCGTCCATAAGGCTGAGCATGATTCAATGCGATAAATCGTCGGGAACAAGCAAACGCGCCTTTGAGGTTGACATCAATCACACGTGAAAACTCTTCAAAAGTCAGCTGCTGAATGGGTTTGTTAAAGTTGGCGATCGCACCATTGTTAATGAGAACATCGACTTTGCCGTACTTTCTTTGGATCTCATCAAAAGCCTGTTCAATCTGCTCTGGTCGCCCTAAATCAACGAGGTGAAAATCCATACCTGGATTCTTATTGGGCGCAATGTCTAGCACGATAACTTTTGCTTGTTGCTCAAGGTAGGCAAGAGCAAGGTGTTGACCGATACCTTGACTACCGCCAGTAATCACGACCACTTTATCTTTATACATACAGAGTTCTTAATTGTTTTTAATAACCCCAATTTTAGAGCCCCAACGCATAAAAAAATAGGCACGATTCTCGCAAAATCATGCCTAAAGAGTGCTGAGTCAACAGCCGCTATTGTTGTTATTCGTTATCCAAAATCACCAGAGATGTATCGCTTAGTACGATCATTATCTGGGCGGTGGAAAATTTTATCGGTCGTGCCATATTCTTCTAACTTACCGAGGTACATAAAACCGGTGTAATCAGAGATACGCATCGCTTGCTGCATGTTATGCGTAACGATAACAATGGTGTATTTCTCACGCAGTTCAGTAATCAAGGTTTCAATCGCTGCAGTCGCAATTGGGTCAAGCGCAGAAGTGGGTTCATCCATCAAGATTACTTCCGGCTCTAGAGCGATCGTACGAGCGATACATAAACGCTGCTGCTGACCACCCGACAAGCCATTTGCGTCTGCATCCAGCTTGTCTTTCACCTCTTCCCACAAATGCGCACGTTTTAATGCAGACTCAACACGATCTTTGATTTCTGCTTTGCTAAACGTACCTTGGATTTTGAGACCAAACGCCATGTTATCGTAAATCGACATTGGGAATGGTGTCGGTTTTTGGAAAACCATACCGACTTTAGAGCGCAACTCGTTAACATCGGTGTTGTTAAAGATGCTTTCGCCATCCAACAGGATTTCACCTTCTGCATACTGATGACCATACAAATCGTAAATTCGGTTCAAGGTACGAAGAAGCGTGGATTTACCACAACCAGATGGGCCAATAAGTGCCGTCACTCGGTTTTTGTAAATCGGCATGGATACCGATTTCAGAGCTGCATCTGCGCCTTTGTTGTAGTAAAAATTTAAATTTTGAATATCCATACGATGAGTCAGATTTGCTGTCACATCGTTGGTATTAATGCTGTCTACCAAAGTGCTCATAGTAGGTCCGTTCATGTTGTTTGTGGTGACTGGGTTTAAAGTTGCCGTGTTCATGCTCTTCTCGCTTTAAATAGCTGCGGCAACGAAGTCGCCAGTACGTTAACAATCAAAATAAAGGTCGTGATAATCAGTGCACCAGCCCATGCTAGCTCCTGCCACGATGTGTATGGACTCATCGCAAACTGGTAAATCGTTACTGGCAAGTTTGCCATCGGTTGGCTCATGTCCGTGGTCATAAAACTGCTGTTTAGCGCGGTAAACAACAAGGGTGCTGTTTCACCCGAGATACGTGCGATAGACAATAGAATCGCGGTAATAATACCCGGTGCCGCAGCTCGGTAGCTCAGTTGAGTTATCACGCGCCATTTAGGGGCACCTACGCCACTGCCCGCTTCTTTGAGTGTTGGTGGAACAAGACGAAGCATCTCTTCTGTTGCAGCAACAATCACTGGCAATGCAAGTACCGCGAGTGCAATTGCCCCCGCCCAACCCGAGTAACCACCAGTTGGAACCACAATCAAAGCGTAAACAAACAGACCGACGAGAATCGATGGTGCGCTCATTAGCATGCCGTTAAGGAAGCGCAAAGACTCAGCAATCTTGTTGTCTTTACCTGCCTCAGCAAGCCAAGTACCAGCCAGAACACCAATCGGTGCTGCGATTAAAATGCCCAAACCAGTCAGCATCAAGCTACCAATTAGTGCGTTTTTCAAACCACCTTGGCTGCCAGGACCTGGCGTCAGTTCAGTGAAGGTAGCCAAACTCAAGCCCTTCACACCTTCACCGACAAGCGTGTACAAAATACTGGCAAGAACGAAGACACCGAATGCGGCTGACAAAGAACAAAACGCTAAGAAACTAAAGTTCTTTAATTTTCTAGTATTCATGATGACTTCCTTAGTAAACGTCGAGCAAAGCCCATCACGAAGAAAGTGATAATAAAGAGCACGACGCCAAGTCCAATCAGTGAAGCGATATGAATTGGGTCAGTCGCTTCATTAAATTGCTGAGCAATCGTCGATGAAATTGAGCTCGCTGGCATAAAGAATGAAAACTCTATACGACTCGCACCACCGATAACAAAAGCCACCGCCATTGTTTCGCCAAGTGCTCGCCCTAGGCCAAGGATGCCAGCACTCACTGTTGCATTTTTCACTTTTGGGATAAGAACTTTGGTGATCACCTCAAATGGTGTCGCACCTGTTCCATACGCCGCTTCACGAAGAACATCAGGAACCGATTTAAGTGCGTCACGCGTCAATGACGTCATGATTGGCAGAATCATAAATGAAAGGATAATGCCCGCCGCTAACAAACCGATGCCAATCGGTGGCCCATTAAACCAGCGACCGATCAAAGGAATATCAACTAAATGCATGCCTGCCCACATTTGGAACCCTTCTGAGAACCAAGGAACAAAGACAAACAATCCCCACATACCATAGATAATGCTTGGTACGGCAGCGAGTAGCTCAATGGCCTTACTCACTGGCTGACTTAGCCATTTAGGTGCTAGTTCAGCGAGGAACACTGCCGTACCTAATGCGATAGGTGCAGCAATAACAATAGCGATGAAAGAAGTAACAAGTGTGCCGTAAATTGCAGAGGCAGCACCAAATTGACCATTAATAGGATCCCAAATATCTCTAAATACAAAGCCAGGGCCAAATTCTTTAAAAGCAGGCCACCCACCTTCAATGAGTGATAATAAAATACCAATTAGAGTCACAAAGATTAATAAAGCACTCGCGAAACTCAATTTATTAAAAACCGAATCACCATTTACTTTATTTTTAATAGCTAATGTAGTCATAATATTTTATTCAGTTGTCTGGAGAATATATTCCCCAGACAACTTAATGAATTATTGAATAATCGCTTGGCCGTTTGATTTCAAACCATTTTTCCAAGTTTCGTTAACCATGTTAACTACCTTGCTTGGCATTGGGATGTAATCTAGCTCTTCCGCAAGCTCACCTTGCTCATAGCTCCACTCGAAGAACTTCACGATTTCTTTTGCTTTGTTCGCATCCGATTGGTCTGTGTGCATTAGGATGAACGTAGCAGCCGTCATTGGCCAAGAATCAGCACCTGGCTGGTCGTTCAGTAGCAGGTGGTAACCTGGTGCATTTTCCCAATCAGCGTTAGCTGCAGCAGATTGGAAAGTGTCCATGCTTGGATTTAGGAACTTGCCTTCTTTAGATTGCATTTGTGTGTAAGCAAGGTCGTTTTGCTTAGCAAATGCGTATTCCACATAACCAATCGCTCCGCGAGTTCGGTTTACGAAGTTTGCGACACCTGCGTTACCGTTCCCGCCAATTGTTGTTGCTTTCTTTGGCCATGTGATGTCTTTACCAACACCAATAGATTCATGCCATTCAGGGCTTACGCGGTCTAGGTAATCAGTAAAGTTGTAAGTCGTACCAGAACCGTCCGAACGGTGCACTACGTAGATAGGTTGATTTGGTAACTCCACGCCTTCGTTTAGCGCTGCAATCGCCGGGTCATTCCAATTCTTGATGTTGCCTAGGTAGATGTCAGCAAGCACTTTACCTGTTAGCTTGACTTCACCAGCATCGATGCCAGGGATGTTTACTACAGGAACAATTGCACCCATCACCATTGGGAACTGAATCATGCCCTCTTTGTTCAACTCTTCAATGGTCAACGGCGCATCTGTCGCACCAAAGTCTACTGTGTTTGCTGTGATCTGACGGATACCACCGCCAGAACCAATCGCTTGGTAGTTAATCTGAACGCCCGTTTCCTTTTGGTATTGCTCAGCCCACTTCGCATAAATTGGATGAGGGAATGTCGCACCAGCACCATTGATCGTTGTTTTGGCAGCAACGCCAAATGATGCTGCAACCAGAACTGAAGACACTAGAGCTGATTTCATGAATTTCACAATATATCTCCGATATAATTTAGCGATGAAGTTGGGCTAATAAAAAAGCAACATTTAATTAGCCCAGATTAGTTTTAGTGTTCAAGTAAAACTAGGTATTGAAATAAATCCAACAATCAATCGGTGCTCACCAATCGACGGGTGCAGATTAGAAATTCAATATGACAGTTTTATTAAACACCGAGACTAAACCACACAATGTGAATAACAATTATCTCGGCAGAATTAATTATGATAAGAAAACTTCACAAGACTTTTATAAAGTAAGTGAAGATGTAAAAGGATATGTATGCAATGCGCCATAATAAGATTGCAAATATTAAATATTGATGAAGGATAAGGACTCATTTAGACTCAGATGATGGACATGTTACTCATCTTCAAGATCTACCTCTTCTATGGCTTAGCTTTCTTCGCCATCTTTTTTGCCATTCTTTTTCGAGATTTACGCAAAAGCCGTATCGCTATCGCTTCTGCATTACCTATTCTTGCCATGTTCGGTTTCATCCATGGCTTTCACGAATGGTCTGAACTTTATCTAGTTATGTATGAGCATGAGTTCGCGCTTACCAAGGGGATAGAGACTTTTAAGGTATTCAAACTCTGGTTCTCATTTATTGCGCTTGGCGCTTTCGCATGGAAAATGCTGGATCTGACGGGTTGGAAGTACGTAAAAGCCATCAAATATGGCGCACTCACCGTCCTTACCTTATTTGTTATCAGCTTAATTGTTCGGTTCGGAAGTAATGAATACGCGATTTACATTCACAACACAGCAAACCAAGTTCGTTGGATATTCGGCTTAGGATCTGGTGCGATATCAGGTGTAGCCATGATGAGTTATGCCAACATCCTCGAGAAAGAAGGACACGGTGCATCTTTACCATTCCAGTTAACAGGCCTCTCGTTATTTGCATATGGAATCTGTGCAGGCGTACTTACCTCAGATTTGGGACTGTGGGTTTTAGTGGTTCGCACGATCTGTGCGATCTGCATCCTTTGTACATTGTGGATTGCTCTCAGAGTTTTTGACGATGAAAAGAACAAGCAACTAGAAAGTAATATTCAGCAGTCACAACAAGACGCAAAATTAAAAGAACTCGGTGAGCTAACATCTGCGGTCGCTCACGAGATCAAAACCCCGCTCTCAAGTGCAACGATGAGTTGCGATTTGTTGGAAAAACACTTACCAGACAACGAGGCAAGTCATCGCCACCTAACACGAATTCGCCAAGGTCTTGAACGAGCCGCAGAGATCAGCCATGAAGTCCTAAATTACGCTCATCATAAACCCATAAAGCGTAAAGCAGTTTGTCTCAATACTGTACTGAAGAATGCACTGTCACTGAATCAGTACCGCTTAGAAGGCTTCCTAGTGAGTCAGTCACTAGACGAATCTTTACAGGTATTGGGCGATGAGGGGCAATTAGAAGAAGTGGTGACCAACATTATCGGCAACGCTATCGATGCCAGCCAAGAACATAAACAACTGTATATTGAAACCTATCAAGATAAGCTAGTCGCGATACTCTCGATCTCAGATTGGGGGACAGGTATGCCACAAGATAAGATCGCTAAAGCAAAAACCCCTTTCTACACAACCAAGCCACGTGGCGAAGGCACTGGCATGGGATTGGCTATCAGTAATCAAATTATCTTACAACACGGCGGCGAGCTACACTTGAGGAACTCGAAAAAGAGTGATCATATTACAGGCTTAACGGTAGAAATCCGCTTACCAAGGAATATTGAATGACATTAAAACTCTTACTTGCAGAAGATGATGTAGAATTGCGAGAAGTCCTCGTAGAGGCACTAACCTTGGAGTCTTTTGACGTCATCGCATGCGACAATGCGGAAGATGCACTGGATATCGCATCCGAGCAGTATTTTGATTTAGCATTGTTTGATGTTGTCATGACTGGGATGACAGGTATTGAGGCCTTATCGACCTTAAGACGTTTACACCCTAATATAGGAATCATCATCACGACAGCATTTGCAACCGTTGATGTTGCTGTCGATGCCATGAAGAAAGGCGCGGATGAATTTCTTACTAAACCATTCAACCTTGCTGCATTGTCCGTCACGCTAAAACGAGTACATGCAGAACGCTCTCCGAAATCCCCACTTGATGAACGTAAACATGATCAAATCTTCAGCGCTCTCTCAAACCCAATTCGACGCTCGGTGATTAAACAACTCAAAATCCACCGAAAGATGAAGTTTATGGATCTATGCCGAGTCGTGGGCATAGAAGATCATACCAAGTTCAACTTCCACCTCAAACAACTCGTTATTAGTGGGTTGGTGATCAAAGAAGATGGTCGAATTTACTCGCTCACGGAACAGGGGCAGCAAGTCCATTCCAGTATGCTTTAATGCGCCAATTCAAAACGATAAAGCCGACAATATGTCGGCTTTCTAATTTCACATGTATTACTTGTCGGGGCTGTATATTTTACTTCGCTTATTTTTGTTCAATTGAACGAATGACTTTACACGGATTGCCAGCAGCAACCACATTTGGTGGCACATCTTTTGTCACCACACTTCCCGCACCAATTACAGAATTTTCACCGATCGTTACGCCAGGGCACACGATAACACCACCGCCCAGCCATACGTTGTCACCAATCGTAATTGGCGTACCAAACTCAACACCTTCTTCGACACGACCTTTCACATCCAAAGGGTGGCCTGCTGTGTATATTTGTACATTGGGTGCAAATAACACATTGTCACCAATATGTACTTCTGCGACGTCTAAAACAACACAGTTGAAGTTCGCGTAAAAGTTTCTTCCTAACTTGATGTTAGAACCATAATCACATCGGAATGGCGGCTCTAAAAATGCACCTTCAGCGTCTGGAATAAGCGTATCAATTGCGCTTCGCCATTCGTCCGTATCTGGGATGCTGTTGTTGAGTTTTTGTAGCATTTTTCTGCACTCAATACGTGCCTGGTAAAGCTCCTTATCCCAAGCATCATATGGCTCACCAGCCAGCATCTTTTGTTTTTCTGTCTTCACCGAACACACCATCTCACAAAAATAAAAACGAATCACAACACCGCAAAATGTGACCCGTCTAATGAATTATTTATTTACGCAATTTACGTTGGCACAATGACGTTAATTCAAACAAAAACCATCCATTAATCTTCTCGAAATGCACGATTCATACTTTCAGTTAATGGTTTAACAAGATAACTCAATGGCGTCCTAGGTTCTGAGAGAATCAACACTTCAGCATTCATACCTGACGTTAACCTATGCTTGGTCACATCCTCTTGAGAAAGTGCAATACGAGCAAGATAGAAGTCGTCTTCATTTTGTTCAGACAACTTATCCGCAGAAATCGTCAAGACGGTTCCATCTAAAGGTGCAAGTGTTCTAGCATTCAATGCTGTCAAACGGATCTGAGCATGCTGCCCTGGCGTAATTAAATCGATATCTTGCGGACTGACTCTCGCTTCCACCAGCAACTTATCGTCCTGAGGTACAAGCTCTAATAAGGTCTCTCCAGATCCAATGACGCCCTTTTCGGTAAAGACTTGCATATTAACCACTCTCCCTGAAATAGGGGCAACAATAGCAGTGCGCGCAACCACATCTTTTGCTGAGCGATATTCTTCTCGAATCGTTACCATCTCAGTTTTGGTGTTTCTTAGCTCCTCAACAATCTCATTAAGTCGCTCTAGCCTAAGTTCTTCTATCTTGGCTTGATTCTCATCCAATCGCTTACTGACCGTCAGTGATTGCCTATCTAATTGGCTTAGTGTGCTTCTCACCTCTGCTGCCAAGCGCTTTAACTGCAACAAAGCCGATTTTCCAGAAAAGCCTTTTTGCACCAAAGCTTGGTTACTTGTGATTTCTTCCTCGATAAACTTGAGTCTTTCTCTTTCAATAACTTTTGTCTGCTTTAAGTTTTCAAGCTCTAGGTTCGCCCCCGAGATACTTTGATTAATGATACTTAATTTACTGTCGAAAAATCGCTTTCTGGCTTCAAAAATTTTGTTTTGAACTGACTTTGCCTCAGTCACGACATCGGTGCTTTGTATCGTTTCAAGATCTTGAGACCAATTGATATCAGGCAGTTCATCTAACTCTGCATTCAAACGATTTTCCTTTGCTAAGGTGTGAATGTATTGACCACCGAGCGCATCCAATTTGGCGGTTGCTTGACGTTCAGACAACTGTATTAGTAACTGGCCTTTTTCCACAAGATCACCTTCTTGTACATACAGCTTATCGATAATTCCGCCTTCTAAATGCTGAATTTCTTGCCGTTTGCTCAAGACAGAAAGGTCGCCATAAGCTATGGCTGCGCTCTCCAATTTTGCTGTCGCCGCCCAATAACCCAACCCGCCCAAAAATAAAGTCAGCGTTAAAATAGCAAGAAAGATTGGCCCTTTTAAATGAAGCTCTGCATCTGGTTTGAAGCGAAAGACTTTTTCGGAAGCCATTTCATTAACGGTTGGCAGTTGATTGCTCATTTCGCACCCTCGGTATGTCTGTTTTTTCTTCTCCCATCAAACGCTTCAGCACTTCGTCTTTTGCTCCATAAAGCTTAATTCGGCCTTCCGCTAAATAGAGTAGACGATCCATTTGTCTCAACGTGCTCGGGTTGTGAGCAATAACAATGACGGTTGAACCTTGTGATTTCAAATGCGCAATCAAGCGTTGGTAAGCGGCTTCACCTTCGCCATCCAAGTTTGCATTCGCTTCATCAAATACCACAACGGATGGCTCTCCATATGCAGCCCTAGCTAATGCGATACGTTGTCGTTCACCGCCTGAAAGCCCACGCCCGTTCTCACCAATCACAAAATCATATCCCTTGTTCTTTTTCAGAATCAATTCGTGGCAACCTGCAAGCTGAGCAGCTTGAATAACTTTTGCAGGATCTTCATCTTTAAAACGTGCAATATTATCTCGAATCGTACCAGGGAAGAGTTCAACCTCTTGTGCTAAATAACCAAAGTGGGCACCGCGATCTTCTGAGGCCCAAGTCGAGACCTCCATCCCATCTAACGTTACCTTGCCGGCTAACGGCTTGATGTTACCCAGTAAAAGCCTAGCAAAAGTCGATTTCCCTGTACCTGAAGGGCCAATAACACCAACAGATACACCAGGAGGAATAGATAAACTAATACCTGATAAAACAGGTTCACTCGCTCCGGGGTGGCGATAAGCCATTCCTGTCAACTCAAAGTGCCCTTTTGGCCTTGGTAAAGGCATATCAGATTCTTCTTGCGTAACCACTCGATCAATCTCAAATAAACGCTGATAAGCATTTCTTGCTGACATGGCGCTTCGCCAAGTACCGATAGCTTGCTCCATCGGAGACAGCGCCCTGCTCATTAATATTGAACTGGCTATCATGGCACCCGCGGTGATTTCGTGTTGGATAACCAATAATGCTCCACCACCCAGCAAGCAAATTTGTAACGCACCGCGAACGAATTTGGAAAAGTTGGCCAAGTAAATCGACTTACCTGTAACTCGCTGTTCCAATCGATTCGATTCATTAACGTTTGAATACCACTTTTCTAAAAACGCATTCATCATCCCCATCGCCATAATTGAGTTCGCATTTTGGGTAGCGATCTCGGCATGATTTATATGCGATATAGCCCGAACTTCACTCTCTTGCATCGTCTTTCTGGTCACTAATTCATTGACCACTCCTAAGCTAAAGAGCACAACAGAACCGCCCAGAGCAATATGTCCCAACATAGGATGGAGCAAATACACGAAGAGAATAAAGACTGGAGTCCAAGGGGCGTCAAGCAAAGGATAAGGGGCCTGGCTACTTAGAAAGCTTTTGATGTTTTGGATATCTCTTAATACTTGTGACGTGTAGCTTTTCCCTGAATGAGCTTGATATTGAATACTTCGTTTCAGCATAAATACCGAAAGTTTCGCATCCATCCAATACCCAAATGTCTTGCTCATTTGAGCTCGAGCAATGTCAATCAGAGACATCGTCAATAAAGCCGCAATGACAATAACCGTCAGAAGGAGCAGTGTATCAATGGAATAAGAAGAGATGACTCGGTTGTACACTTGTAACATGTACAACGGAATAGATAGGACTAATAAGTTTATAAATAGACTAAAACCAATCAGCAAGCCTGTGAGCGTGCATAGTTTTTGTCTGACTTCTTTGAAAACCGTTTTTTGCACGATTACTACCACATATTTGCAAGCGTAGGCGCTAGAAATACTAGCGCCTAAAATAGACTCAATTCTAAATAATGAACAAGTCGCTACCGTATGAGTTGATGTCTTCTTGTGTAACACCAATAAGTTTAACGGTGAGATCGACGCCGTCTGTAAAGACAGCATTACCTTTCGCATCATAGGTAAAAGTAAGATCAGAATATGACGTTACAGAATCACTGATGATGTGAAGGGAGTCCTCACCAATGGTAAAATCAACCACTTTTGCCTCGCCGTGACCACCAAACTTATCCGTAAAGACGAACTTGTCTGCACCGCTACCACCAATAACAACGTTGTCACCAGAACCAGCAACCAAAACATCATCACCGACGCCACCGTTTAGCTTGTTATCTCCCAATAAACCGAGCAATAAATCACTACCTGTACCGCCACCAAGGTAGTCGTTGCCTGTACCAGCCATTAGAATATCGTCACCAGCACCACCGGTTAGACGGTCATTACCAGCGCCGCCTACAACGAAATCGTCACCACCGCCACCAACGAATGAATCGTTGCCACCAAAGCCGACGAAGATGTCATTGCCGCCATCAAAATCAGCGACTTGGTTATTTTCACCCGAATCACCGAAATATGTGTCATTTGTGCTCATTTTATGTCCCTCTTGGCTTTATATTTGAATAGACCTTCACGTCTGGATTAACTTCCTTCAGACATGAGAAGTCTAATAAACATAAACATAGGAACAAGTTTGAATATGGATTGATATTTCAAACTATCAATATTTTTAACACTACAAAAAGTGGTACTTTTAGATATAAACAACATCTAAAACAAAAAGTTAAAAGTAGTACTAAAGGTTTCTCTTCGCCCAACTTGTCGCTTGGGTGCGGTTTTTAACCTCAATTTTTCTGAATATGTTGTAAAGGTGAGATTTAATCGTATGCTCACTAATAAACAGTGAATCTGCTATTTCCATATTAGAACCACCGTCTTTCAACATCTGAAGAACTTGTACCTCTCTTCGAGTAAGTTCAACTTCTATCGCTGGCTCAATAACATAGTTTGACTCCTTACCTTTGTAATAAGTCAAAAGTTGTTCAAGTAGTCGTCTTGATAGCCAATTATCACCATCAATAATCGCTTTAAGTCCTTGACAAAGTTTCGCCATCGAATCGCTTGGACCGAATATACCTTTAACATGTGGCCATGACGCTAATTCTTCTGTATCAAGCTCATGCCCTAGGTTTAACATAATTGTTCCTAGCACTTTTTCATTATCTTTCAGATAAACCAAAGTATCAGATGGTGTTTCTACAGAGAAATCAACTAACAGGAAATACTCTTCAGGAATCAATTCGTGGTAGCTTGGATTTTTACTATCGATGATGGTTATTTTGGTTTCTGTATTTTTAGAAAGCATCTCCTTAAAATTTTCACTCTGCAGACTTTGTTGAGTGATCATTAGGATCTCGGGCCTTTCCTTATACTGTTCCATAATGTTTCTCATACTTTCACTAACTTAATATTCTGAATTTAATAGTTATTGCTGAGCACCTAAACTCATATCTAAGTGCTAGACGATAGAGTAGAGTTATTTGATACTTTTTTAAATTGCAATTTGGTTAAAATCATAAACAAAAAAAGTGTTTCTCATAAAAGAAACACTCCTTACATATTAAAAATGAATGATAGATCTACATCGCAATTTAGAAGAAATAAACGCTAACTTAGCTGAATTTATACTGCTATTGATAAACCAGACATATTTTCTTTAGCCCAAATTAATGCTTGAACTCTATTTTTCACGTCAATCTTCTTAAAAATATTGTGGAGATGGGTTTTCACAGTATTTTCACTCACAAATAGTTGCTCAGCAATCTGTTGATTCGAAGCCCCCATTGATAAGAAGGTAATAATTTGCTGTTCTCTTTTCGTCAAAATTGCGGACATGCTCTTATTAACTGGTCTGCTGTGTCGACGTAAGTGCGTAATATACTGTTGTGAAAACTTACGGCTAAACCACATATCGCCCTGTAAAACTTTGCCAATTCCAACTTGAAGATTATTAATATCATCCGATGTATAGAAAATTCCGGCAAGATTCTGCCAAACGAACAGCTCTTCTGTTGAAATGGTTTTATCGCAATTGATCAGCACTTCAATCGTGTCTTTTAGCTCAGTTTTCTTGAATTCTACATAACGAGCAAAGATTTCATCTGAAACCACACTGTAATCGATTAAGGTTGCCGAAGCTGAGCCGTGGCAATTTAAGGGCTCACTGAGCTTCTCTGGGGTAATCAAAACAACGTTAATACTGAGTTTGGTTTCGAGAACATCTTTAAGCAAAGACGACTGCAAACTGTCCTCAGTAATTAATATGACGTTCCTTGTACTTTTACACTCCATCTCTTTTGCAGCCCTTTAGTTATTTTGATTTAAATAAGCAATAGATTTAGATAGAGCAGCAGTATTGTCAAGTATGAAAAAAAGTAGTAACAAAGAATAACTTATTGATTAAAAGCTAGTTAAAGAAGGTGAGTTAATGGGTAGGTATGAAAAAGGGAGTTCGTAAACTCCCCCTTTATTAGTGCACTGGTGTTGAATTTTTCTGATTGAACTTACCAAAGTATTGCTCAAGAACCTCTGGCGTCAGCTTTCCTTCAGCTTCTAGCTTCTTCAGTTCAGCAGCGATTTGCTTTTGCTCTTCTAAAGAAGGAAGCTTTACTTCCGGCTCTTGAGCAGCTTCTTGTGAAATCTGTTCTAGTTCTTTTTCGAAGTCATTCATAGTACTTACCTAAATATATAGTCGTTAAACTTGTAAATTAGGCCTATTCTATCCAACTCTAGAGTTTGAAGCTACCAACCATCTTATCCAAACGAGAGGATAGCTCTTGTAGGTCTTGGCTTGCACTTGCCAACTCTTCAGCTGTAGCCGTGGTCATTTCATTAATCGCATTGATTTCTTCAATATTCTGATTGATGGTATGTACAACCGTTGACTGTTCTTCGGTTGCCGTCGCTACTTGTGTGTTTCGGTCAGAGATATCGGCAATACGCTCAGAGATGTTCATTAACACTTCAACCGCTTCATCAGTTGAGGCAACGCCTTCGAATGTTACCGCTTTACCCGCTTCCATTGCAGTCACTGCATCTTGAGCGTCACTTTGAAGCTGGTTGATCATCTTCTGAATCTCTTCGGTAGAGACAGCAGTGCGTGAAGCAAGGTTTCGAACCTCGTCAGCGACGACAGCAAAACCACGACCTTGCTCCCCTGCTCGTGCAGCTTCAATTGCCGCATTCAGCGCAAGTAAATTGGTTTGCTCAGAGATATCACGAATCACATCCAAAATAGATCCAATATCCTTGGTAGTGGTTGCTAATTGCGTCACTACCATGCTGGTCGTTTCAACGTCATCGGCAAGGCGACTGATCACTTCTTTCGCTTGAGTAACCACTTGGCGACCTGTCTGTGTGTTATCAGATGCTTGGTTTGCTGTATCCGCAGCGGTTGCAGCGTTAGAGGCAATCTCACTGATGGTCGCACCCATCTGGTTAATCGCCGTTACCACTTGAATTGTTTGGTCGCGCTGCTCTTGGCTATTATCGTGCGTTGATGTGGCTTTGCTGGATACACTGTCTGCAGCTTGGCTTAATGCGCCGCTGGTTAACGACACTTCTTTCATAGTCGCGTGAATCTTTTCAATAAAGCCATTAAAGCCTTTTGATAGCTGAGCAATCTCGTCGTTACCTTTGATTTCGATACGCTGAGCCAAATCGCCTTCCCCTTCACCAAGGTCAGTGAATCGGTCTGCAATTTGGCGAATTGGGTTAGTAATGCTGTTTGCTAGCAAAATACCCATTGCGATGAAGACTAGCGCCACGATTGCTGTCGTAAACAACATTTTCTCTGCTGTTGCATCAAGGTCAGCAAATACCTCATTCACTGGCACGACACCAACCACAAACCAATCCATTGATGGCACATACAGGCTAGATACAAACATATCTTGGCCTTCAAATTCGGTAGTAACGAGATTGAAATGACCTTTGTTAAGCAGCTGAGAAGCGTCTCTTCCAAACAGTTGGCCAATTGAGGTTTTATTTTTGCCTTGCTGGCGATGGATTTGGATGTCACCTTTACTATTCGTTAGGAAAACATAGCCTGATTTCTCAATCTTGAAGCCATTCAGGAGCGACACCATATCATCCATCGATTTTGACAAACCAGACATCGAGATGCCATTCACATCTTGATAATTAGCAAACATTTTCACGTCACCATTGGACTCTTGGAACACGCTCACTGACGTGTCTTGGCCCGAAGAGGTGAACCCAAAAAACCACCCATCCTGTGAGCGATTGAGTTGACGTAGAAAGCCGTTCTGGTTCCAGTAGTATGCGGTTTGGCGGTTTGCTACAGACGCATCGTTTAACTCATATTGAGATTTCACATTATTGAGTTGCTGAACGAGTTGCGCTTCAACTATGGGGTTACGGTCGGTCGTAGATAGGGCTTCAACCACAAATTCGTTGGTTGCTAACTGTTTTGCCGCTTGCTGCATTTGGACAACTTCACGGTCAATTTCGGTATTGATTTGCTGCAACATCGCAGGCAATTCAATGTCAATCAAACGGTGACTAAGCACCTCTCGGGCGTGGCGCTGCGCCATGACACCGACAATAATAGTCGAGGCTAAAACAGCAAAAGTAATACCGAGTACCACCTTTTGTTTGATACTCAGAGAAGTAAGTTTCAACATATTTGGACCTTTAAAAGAATCACTCGTTATCTGCATTCTGAACAGAGTAAACTTGGTGCATAAGTATTTGCTATGCACGGCTCGGAATCTATATCGGCCCAATCCTACAAAACTAGAGAAAAATCTCACAAAAATCTGCAAAAATAATGTAACAGAAACGCTTTCTTCTTTAACGAATCTTTTCTGGCTTAATCTGCCAATCCCTGTGCAATAAACGCGTTTAACCTATCTTGATTGATGATGTCTATTCGTCGATAGCCAATTTGAATAATGCCCTCTTTAGACAAACATTGCAGAGAACGGCTTAGTGTCTGACGAGTACATCGAGATAAATGGGCGAGTTTGTTTTGGGTATATAAGATAGGACTTGACTCTCCATGGGGTGCGTTTAATCGACTCACCAAATACAATAACTTTGCCACCCGGTATTCATTCTTTAAAAGGACAGATTCGGTTGTCCACTCCATAAGTAATCGGAAACGGAAACTGATTTCGTGAATCGCAATCTGATATAAAATAGGATAACGCGAGGCGATCTCTCTCATTTTCTTGACTGGTATAGCAATGATCACAGCATCAGAAGATGAATAGAAATCATGGTTGGTAGGTTCATTCTCAAAACAACCTACCCATGTCAACCAACTGCTCGGCCCCAGCATCGCAATGCAAGCTTCGTCACCACCTTCACTGCAGCTCGCTAACTCAATATGACCGCATATAACAAGCCGCATTGTGTCAACGGATTTATGAGCTGAATGTAGCAACGTTGGCATCTTATAAGTCTCAATTTTTGCCGACAAAATCATTTCTTCAATCGCACTTTTCTCTAAGCGTTGAAGCGTTGGGTCTTCATTTAAGATCTGACAAAGCAAAGCATCTTGTTCCAACTGACCAAGTGGAAACTCAACATGAGAATGTAAGTTTTTAGACATTGTTCTCATCCTATCTTCGATATGTTGTTAATCAATTGTTACGAAAGACTAACAATTATCCGATAAGAAAAGCCAGTAAAAGCAACAAGGCTGTGAGAAGAGGATTCAATAATGCTAATGCCATGCTTAAAAACACACCGAAGATTACTCAGTCACGTCTCGATATTAGGCGTTCTATTAACCTGCGCGACATGGAGTACTGCATCTGTCGCCGATGATCATTTTGAGGGAATTCCAGGAGAAAGAACGTGCTTTTTTCGCTACGGCCCGGTCTCAGCCGATCCATACATCAACGTTGCCTACCCTGATGCTGCCGTAAAATATTGGGGGTCCGCTTTCACCGTGCCAGAAGGCGCAACACTGAGATTAGAAGGCCAATTTCCCCACTCCCGCTATATGTCATTAATCAGCTACGACGATCGAGGAAGACCAGTTCAATCCTTACCTGACTATATGATTAAACCGAGCCAAAGCAGCGTAAATCCCTTTAGAAACGGGAGTCAACGAGACAGTGTATTTAGAAGCTATCAAGTTAGAATTCTCGATTCGGAGCCAACAAAAGACTACACCGCAGGCCAAACTCGTGAAGGTGTTGAATCTGATGAACTGCACACACCAAAGTCATCCGCCAATCAGCAAGTACTGATTTATCGTATCTATGCAAAAGATGAAAACAGTGATGGCACCGCAAACGCTGCTCTGCCAGAGCCCGTCGTAACACTTGCGTCAGGTAAAGAGCTAAGAGGCCCAGAAGCGTGCGACGCCCTGAACAGCTCTCAACCATTAGCAGCGAAGTTGAACGCTTTAGGGATACCAGTAGAAAAGTACCGAAAACTGGTGACTCAGCCCAACAAACCTGCCGGTTTCCCTGCTACGAATCCAGCGACTTGGCACATCCAGTTAGATCGCCAAAGTTTGCTAGGAATCTATACAGGAAACATAAACCCAGAGGCAAGACGTACTTCTGGTGGCTTTTATCCAAATCTAGATAACAACTACATTCGAACTGTCGTTAACCGCAAGCATGGTCCAGTATTTGTGCTACGTGCCAAAGCCCCTATCACACCTAAGACTTTCCAAGGTAGCAAAACCATGGGCAACGGTGAACTTCGCTATTGGTCCGTTTGTTCCAACAAAGGATTTGCCGTTACCAAAGTCAATGACTGCCTTTATGATGAACGAATTCCTGTCGACAAAGACGGTTACTATACCATTGCCGTAAGTCGCAAATCAGACAGACCTCGCAATGCTTTTACTCAATGTGGTATTGGTTGGCTGCCAATGGCCGATGATGGCGATGGCATTATCGATAAAGACGCGTCAATCGTTCAAATTCGCCACATGCTTGCCTCTCCGACATTTTCTCACGCCATACAAAATATTCAGCAGGACAAAGATATAGCCCCTGTGATGAGAGAGTTTTACCCGAGAACCTTCTATACCACCACAAACAACTTCGAACTCATGTTCCCATGTAACGAAGACTAACCCCAAGCTCTCATTAAGAATGGCAGGTTCTATCCTGCCATTGATTCACATTTATTCTAATCCAGAGGTCGCTATGTTATTAAAGCTCGTGCTGTTTCTGTTGTTAATACTCTTAATTACTAGTGTTTACGCATCACCTACACCCCCTAAAACGATCGAAGATCTCGACGATCCTACCGCTCTTAGTTCATTTATAGGCTTACGAACTGGCACCAATGGATATGGAGCAATTGGACAAATCGGGTTTAATAGCCCCGACAGTGTGTTGGGACACAACAGTTTTCTTCAATTCAAGGACGATTTTGAAACCGTGCATTTACGTCATTTCTCTATCTACAAACCTAGTGGTACTGGGTTATTTCTTGACGCCCAACGCAATAATACGGGCTCTATTGCGGTCAATCGCGCTTCACTCGGGGCCATACAGATTATTCCCGTTTTAGAGAATTTGAGAGTGAATCCAGCATTTCTGTACGGTGAAACTTGGACAGAAAATGAAGCAGCAAATAACTCTGTGTTCCCAAACACATCAATCTTGACCTTATATACGTTTATACGCTGGCAAGTCACTAGCGATTGGTTCGTTAACTTAGTGCCTCAATATACCTATAGTATAAAAGGGCGAAAGATCCGTTTGTTTGAACTTGTCACACAGGTCGGGCACAACATCACCAAAGATTCGAGTGTGGCGATGAATACGGATGAAGATGACAACTTTTGGCTCACGCTAAAACATGCCTTTTGAGAACATAGATAACAAAATATGCGTTGCTGATTGATAGTTTCTCGCCAACAGCTTGTAAACCATAGCAAGATCCCAATATTGGAAAGATAAATTACACGGGCGTACTGGAACTTTTCCCTACGAATGAGTGACCAATACACAAAATAAGAATCAAATGGATACCCAGAGAGTCCACAAAATGCACAAAACGAACTTCGAAACGCTTCAAAGCTATTTAGAGTCCCAGATCATTGGTCAACATGATCTGGTAAAACAGTTACTGATCGCTCTACTTGCCGATGGGCACATCTTGGTTGAAGGTCCTCCAGGTCTTGCAAAAACACGAGCTGTAAAATCCCTGTCTGATTGTGTCGAGGGCGATTTCCACCGCATTCAATTTACGCCCGACCTACTGCCTGCCGACTTAACGGGTACAGATATATTCCGTCCTGAAACGGGCGAATTTACCTTTCAGTCTGGTCCGATTTTCAATTCTTTGATCCTTGCCGATGAAATCAACCGTGCGCCGGCCAAAGTTCAAGCAGCAATGCTCGAAGCCATGGCAGAAAAGCAAGTAACGGCTGGCCGCAACACGTATGCGCTACCCGAACTTTTCTTGGTAATGGCGACGCAAAACCCGATAGAACAAGAAGGAACTTATCCGCTGCCAGAAGCGCAGCTCGACCGTTTCTTGTTGCACCTTGATGTGAATTATCCAGATGCGGAACACGAGTTGGCTATCTTGCGCATCAACCGTGGTGAGGCAAAAGGCGAAGCGACGATTGAACGTCCAAGCTTGAGCCAAGAAGACATCTTCACCGCACGCAAAGAAGTACTCAACATCCACATGGCAGATGCGATTGAGCAATACATCGTTCGTCTTGTGATGGCGACTCGACAGCCAAGCGATTACGACTCAGAGCTTGCGAAATGGCTATCTATGGGTGTAAGCCCGCGTGCAACGATCGCCCTTGACCGTTGTGCTCGAGCTCATGCTTGGCTAGCCGGTCGTGACTTCGTTTCACCAGAAGACGTTCAAGCCATGGCTTACCCTGTGCTACGTCACCGTCTACTGCTTAGCTACCACGCTCAGGCAGAAGGCATTACAGCAAATCAGGTTATCGACAAGCTTCTTAATCTTGTAGGTAGCGCATAACGTAGGTAGGTGACATGTCTGCATCATATGCATTGCCACCTCATGCGAATGGGGTGACATTAACCCTTGAAGAGCTGCTTCAATACCGGACGCAATCCGTTCGTTGGCTACCACCAGCACAGAGTATTTGGTCGCAAATGAGTGGTAACCATACCAGCCGTCAAAAAGGGCGCGGTATGGACTTTATGGAAGTGCGTCAATATCAAGCGGGCGATGATATTCGCAGTATCGATTGGCGAGTCACGGCTCGAACGGGAAAAGCTCATACCAAGTTGTTTGCTGAAGACAAAGAGCAAGCGGTGATCTTGTACATCGACTTGAGCCCTAGCATGTACTTTGGTTCGCAATATGTATTGAAGTCGGTTCAAATGGCGCACTTCGCTAGCGTCTTGATTTGGCTGACGTTAGCCAAGAAAGACCGCATCGGCGCGGTGATAGATGATGGTTCCCAATGTATTGAGTTCCGCCCTTCTTCTCTTCAAAAGCAAGGGCTAAGAATTCTTGACGCGATAGTGAATACTCACAATCAATTGCTTACGAATCAACACGCTGACAGCACACGTACGCTGCCATACATGAGCGCCATTGAAACGCTACACAACCTTACGCCGAAAGGCAGTGAGCTCATTCTATTGAGCGACTTTGCTCAAGTGGAAGAGAAAGAGCTGCTTCAACTGCGTCGACTAAAGCAACACAACAGCGTTCGTGCAGTCCAATTCTATGACCCTTTAGAGCGAGGTGAAACCAAATTTCGAGGTCAAGCGAAAGCGTCTGACGGTCATCGAAGTCAATGGTTCAACTTTGGTTCAAAAGGACAACGAAAGGCATTGGAATCATACTTCGATAAGCATCAGCAAGCCATCAAACAACAATGGCACTCGATGGCGATTCCATTTAATAGTCTGTCTAGTGGGTTTCCCCTGATTCAGCAATTAAGCTAACCACAGTAACAACATATATAACATTCAAGCAGTAGTAATAATGACAACGAATAACCAAAGCCTAAACCTTGAACCTTTAATCCTACCGAATGCACCAGATTGGTTCCCACTTGCTTGGGGATGGTGGGCTGTTCTGGGCGGGATAATTCTTTCCATCGTAATTGTCGTGTTGTACTTAAGATGGCGTTCAAAACGTCTTGTCGCTAAAAAGACCGCTTTGAAATTGTTGACCAACCCGCTCACACCACATACTCCGTCTTCTGCATTAGAGGTTCTCCGCCAAGCGGCTTTGAGTTACTTCCCTCGGGAAGAGATCGCACCATTAACAGGCTCTGCTTGGTATGAGTTTCTTGATAGCTACACCAAAGAAACTCGATTCGTAGACAAACAACAACAGTGGCAAGCCGCGCTTTACCAAAAATCTGGTCAAGAACAGCATCAAGATTTGATTGATGATTGTGCTTTCTGGATTGACAGCGCTTTGCCTCCGAAGAAAAAGGCAAAAACTCGTGACTGAGGCAAATCTCGTATCGAGCCTCTCTCAATGGTTTAACATTGAGTTGGTCTGGTGGTGGGCTCTTCTTTTGCTGCCCCTACCTTGGCTGATTTATAAGTTCTTCCCTGAAGAGACTCAGCAAGCTGAAATCAAACTGGCCTACTTGCCTGACAACAAACACAGCACCAAGCCAAAACAGTTAGCCCAGAAGGCACTGTCTATTGCTATCTGGGCTTTATTAGTTATCGCTTGTGCTCGTCCGGTTTGGTATGGCGACCCGGTTGAGTTCCAACCGAAGTACCGTGACATGATGCTAGTCGTCGATTTGTCAGGCTCAATGCAAAAAGAAGACATGAACGACAATGGCGAGTACATTGACCGTCTCACAGCCGTGAAGAAAGTCCTGTCTGAATTTGTTCAAAAGCGCGACGGGGACCGTTTGGGCGTCGTTCTGTTTGGCGATCATGCTTACCTACAAACACCGCTAACGGCGGACCGTAAAACCGTGATGCAACAAATCAATCAAACTGTGATTGGCTTGGTTGGACAACGCACAGCGATTGGTGACGGAATCGGCTTAGGTACCAAAACCTTTGTTGATAGCGACGCACCACAACGTGTGATGATTTTACTTAGTGATGGCAGCAATACAGCAGGCGTATTAGATCCACTTGAAGCCGCAGACATTGCAAAAAAATACAACGCCACTATTTACACTGTTGGGGTGGGCGCGGGCGAGATGATGGTGAAAGACTTCTTCATGTCTCGTAAAGTGAACACCGCTTCTGACCTCGATGAGCAAACACTTACTAAGATTGCCGAAATGACAGGTGGCCAGTATTTCCGTGCCCGTGATGCGCAAGAACTTGAAAAAATCTACGACACAATTAACCAGTTAGAACCCGTCTCTAGCGACACTCAGACTTGGCGACCTCAATCTGAATGGTTCCCTTACCCACTGAGCGCAGCACTCGTTCTTTCCGTGTTTCTGTTTGTTCTAAGGAGAAAACATGGCTGAGTTTATATTCTTATATCCATATTGGCTGTTGGGTTTGCTCGTCATTCCTATCGTCTTAGCCCTAAATAGCCAGTACAAAACCAAGAAGTCGTCCTTGATAGCGCCGCACTTGGCAAAAATGCTCGGTCATTCCATCAAGACCAAACATTACTTTGCTATCTGGGGACTCGCTTGGGCGACCGCCTGCATCGCTTTGGCAGGGCCGAGCTGGCAATCGAATACTCGCCCAAGTTTCGAACTGAGCCAGAACCGAGTATTAGTCTTGGATATGTCACGCTCTATGTACGCAACGGACGTGAAGCCAAATCGACTATCGCAAACACGCTATAAAGCGTTAGATTTATTACCGAAGTGGAGAGAAGGTTCGACAGGTTTAGTCGCTTACGCAGGTGACGCCTATACCTTAAGCCCACTCACAACCGATTCGAGTACACTTGCTGGCATTATTGAGAATCTATCGCCAGAACTGATGCCTTACCAAGGTTCGAATTTACCATCCGCGATAGAAACCGCTCTTGGTCAATTTACACAAGCCGGTGTCAATCAAGGTGACATCGTTGTGTTGGCAGATGATTTGGATGACTCCGAGCTATCACGTTCACTAGCGTTGTTAAATGGTAAAGATGTCAGAGTGTCAGTGCTTGCTATCGGAACATCAAATGGTGCACCAATTGCTCTTCCGGATGGTTCTTTGATGAAGAACCGACAAGGCAATACGGTTGTGGCGAAAACGAATTTGAAAAATTTACAGACGCTGGCGAAGCAAACTGGCGGATTATTCGTTCCGATTCAACATAATAACCGTGATGTAGAGAACATTGCCGCGTTTACCAATAATGCTGGTAACAACCTTGCCGCGAAACAAAGCGAGGATGTAAAAACAGATTCGCGCTCAAATAGCGGTTTCTGGTTGCTTCCACTGCTATTGATTCCTGCTGTCCTTCTCTTTCGTAGAGGTATGGTTTGGGTGCTGGTTGCGACCGTACTACCAATGACTTGGACACCAAAAGCAGAAGCGAGCGCGTTCCTAAATCAAAACCAGCAAGGCGAGCAGCTTTATCAACAAGGTGAGTACGAAAAGGCACAAAACACCTTTACCGACCCAAACTGGAAAGGTGCTGCCAGCTATCAAGCCGGTGATTATGAAAGTGCCATTGAGGCTTTCTCAAACAACTCGACTTTGGATGGACGTTATAACCTCGCCAATGCACTTGCTCAAAACGGTCAACTTGATGATGCAGCAAACCTCTACAAACAATTGGTAGAGGAGAAGCCCGATTTTGAGTCGGCGAAAAAGAACCTTTCGGTTGTAGAGGAGAAACTGAAGCAACAGCAGCAACAGCAGCAACAGCAGCAACAGCAGCAACAGCAGCAACAGCAGCAACAGCAGCAACAGCAGCAACAGCAGCAA
>NZ_JAPHPY010000109.1:0-3459 GCF_026241575.1 Vibrio sp. Sgm 5 | reverse complement strand
CTACGACGATTGATGGGTGTAGCCGATCAGATCGTAGCTTCTAGATTTAGTTCCATCGATTTAAGCAACAAAGCCCAATGAAATAACCCACAGCAATGGTCACTACCAAGCCAATTAAGAGCTCTAACATAGGGTTGTCTCCAGATATTATGAAAAAAAGAAAGAAACTGTTTCAGTTTATGACAAGGAATTTACAGAATTCTTTCTTGTGGCACGAGACTAAATTAGAGCTAGCATGATCTAAAACAAATAATAGATTAATAAATAATTGCGCTGGATTATATTGTTTAAATTACGTTTTTTAGGTGTTATGCACTGGTTTTAATGATTTTAAAGAAAGGAAAATATGAACGATTTGTCGAATAAAAATCGTACGAAATGATTAAAAAGTAGGAAAAGCGATAGTTCGAGCTAGATCACGTTAAAGAGGCTTGATTGAACAAAAAAGCTCCGGATGAACGGAGCTTTTGTTTTGACGTCTTTATATTGAAGCGCGAGTTACACGTTATGCGTAGCGTCGCACTAAGAGGTTCCAACTGCGTTGTTGACGTTCAAATTCTTCCTTAATTTGTTCGTATTTCAGCTTTGATACGGAACGTTCGTACTTTTTCACTACCGTTGCTGTTTTCTCACCAAGCACTTCTTTTCGCGCTTCATAATATTCTTGCATGTGGTGTACAAGTGCATCGAATTCCTGCTGAAGTTGGTCTCGAATCGATTGGCTATTCGGTTTCGTTTCTAACTTTTCTTTTGCCTTTTTCAGCAATTGAGTTGCGCGCGCTTTTTCGATTCGGAAAGTCGATGTCGTACGAAGTTTGGTTGTTAACCCCAGCCAAGAGCATGATTTTATCAACCATTTCGTTGGGTCGTAATGCCACCAGTACACACCATTTCGGTAATCGTTCTCAAAGATATGGTGGAAATTATGGTATCCCTCACCAAAGGTAAAGAAAGCCAAAATACCGTTATCACGAGCCGTGTTTTTGTCTGTGAAGGTTTGCTTACCCCAAACGTGCGCCAATGAGTTAATAAAGAAGGTAGTGTGATGGCTTAGGAAGAGGCGAGCTGCTCCAACGATTAAAAACATTCCCAATACATCGCCGTATATCAAACCCAATGCGAGAGGAAAGCCAATATTGGTCAGAATTGCGAGTGGAACATAATATTTATGCTGCCACACGACGACCTTATCGCGTTTCAAATCACGACAGTTGGTGTACTCGTTTTCTTTCGATTTATTATAGTCGCGTAACATCCAACCAATATGCGAATACCAAAATCCGCGTTTCGCTGAATACGGGTCTTTGTCATTGTCATCTACATGTTTGTGGTGAACACGATGATCAGAAGACCAATGCATTGCACTGTTTTGAAGAGAGAAAGCACCACCGATGGCAAAGATGAATCGTAAAACTGGGTGAGCTTCATAGGTTTTGTGGCTCCACAGACGGTGATAACCCGCGGTAATGGAGAGATTGGTAAAACTAAAGGCGATGATACCCCAGATCAGATGTTCCCAACCTAATCCGTAGTGGTATGCATACCAAGGCAATACAACAAAAGTCAGAATAAAACTGGCAGAAAATATCAATAGATTCAACCAGATAATGGGCGGTTTATTATGCGTCACGATGTGTCCCTAACTTTGAGCTAACAACTGTTCGCTAGAGTATCAGCGTACACGTGTAAGTCAAACTAAAGTTAGACGACTTTGTATCGAGTTGTGACTGCTCTATCGCTGCACAATGTTTATGATTTATCGCGCTTATTGGTGGGATATTTTGCTTTTAAACGAATAATGAGTAGTATTAATCAATGAGCTATGGCGTTAGATTTGTAAAATCTGCCAATAATAAGACCGGAATGAGGTGGAAAATGCCAAAGCTCGATAGAGAAGCAAAGAAATGTAAGAAAATAGGAATACGTAATGGAATTACGATTAGCGGAATATAAGGATTATGAACGCATCGCGCAGTTACACGTGGACAGTTGGAAGCGACATTACCGTGGCATTCTGAGTGACGGCTATTTGGATAGCGAAGCGAGTGACGACAAATTACTGATTTGGCAAACGCGTCTGACAAACCCTCCATTTAACCAACACATCGTATTAGCAGAAGAGGGTGGTCTTCTTCTTGGTTTTGTTTGTGTGTTCGGTAATCATGACTTTGAACGTGGCAGCTTCATTGAAGCGCTACATGTTGATGGTGGTTATCAAGGGCGTGGGATCGGCAAACAGCTTTTACTTGCGGTTGCGGAGTGGCACCAACAATATTTCAAAGATAGTGGTTTATATCTTGAGGTAGTTTCACAAAATGAACCCGCGGTAGAATTTTATCAGCATATCGGTGGGCAAGAGTGTCAAGAGCGCAGTTGGAAAGCGCCTAGTGGAAATGAGGTCATGGAAAAAGTATTCCGTTGGTCCAGTGCTCAATCCTTAGTGAGCGGGATTGAAGAAAACGTAATTTATTCTTAGACATTACTCACGTATCAAACATGAAAGAGCAGCGAATTCGCTGCTCTTTTTTATGGCTCACAGGAAAGCAGAAGATTAGAATATTAATCCAAGCTGTTTCAAGGCAGTTTCGCATTGTTGAGCATTTTCAAACTGAATTGCAGCCATACCAACCGCTTTTGCCCCCTCTACGTTATAAGGCATATCATCAAGAAACACCGTTTCTGAAGCAACAAGTTGGTGAGCCTCAAGAAGGTTCTGATAGATTTCTGGTTGAGGTTTCAATAACCCCAATTCGGCAGAAACCGTCGTGCCATCGAACAGCGGCCAGAATTGATACGTTGATTTGAGATACTCAACAATTTCTACCACGTTGTCGGTTAACGCATAGACGCCATAACCCGCAGCTTTTAAACGTTTCAGTAAATCGACACTGCCGTAAATCAGCAATTGTGTTTGTTTTACATAATAAAAGAGTCGTTCACAATCTGTTGCTGAAAGTTGCTTCTCTTGTTGATAACGCTGTTTGGCTTGCGACTCGCTAATCAGGCCTTTATTTAAGTCCGTCCAAATTGAGCTTGTGAACAAATCTTTGACGAGCCATTCCACATCGGCATCATTGCCAAAAGTGAGTCTAACAATTTCGATTGGCGACCATCTAACGAGTACATTTCCAACATCGAATACGACATTTTTGATTGCTATTGGTTGCATAGGCTTCCTTGTTTGATAAGTTGAGCCGGTGAGAGCGTGTTCTCTCTAGAAATTGATGTTGCACGGCTTTCCTGCATGAGACATTGCGCGAGTTCGCGTTTTTGTTTATTTAATATTCGAATTTGCTTAATTATTAATTTTGTGAATATAACGAGCTGAATTTAAAGTAGAGCGTCGCGAAATATTTGATTGAAGTCTCACTGCTTATGCTCCTTAACCTGAGATCGGTTTAAGCCATCGCCATCAGCCCAGACTTTTCAGCATTGGTGATGTTGAGTGATGGCTTCTCT
>NZ_JAPHPY010000108.1:0-3483 GCF_026241575.1 Vibrio sp. Sgm 5 | reverse complement strand
TTCTCTCTTGGTTGAAAGATCTGATCGCAGAACCAGCTTTTAGTTCACTTCTATTTTTTTATCCCGAGTTCAGGTTATTTACTTCATCTACAACGCAAAGTGGCATGAAGTGCAGGACTACTTAATGTTCCCAGGCCAGCAACCTTACGTCAGTACCGTATCGACGAACAGTAAGTGGTACAACGGACTTTCTCAAGACAAGCAAGCTATGGTGGATAAGGCGATTAAGGCGGCTGACCAAGCAGCTTACGACTACCAAATTCGCATCAACAAAGAAAATATGGACAAGATCCTCAAAGAGCGCCCAGATCTTCAAGTCGTCGTACTTTCTGATGATGAAAGAGAGCGCTTCAAAGTGTTGAGTGAAAAGCTTCATGATACTTACTTTGATGTTGTTGCGAACGCTTATCCAGCCGATCAACAGACAGAAGCTCGCCAAGGAGCGAAAGCCATTCTTGAAAATATTCTAGATGAAGTGCGAGTGGCTTCCCAAACGCAATAATGCTCTATGCGCCATCGATTATCCGTTTGATTAGCAAGCGGGTAATCGTCTTTGCTGCTCAACACGAGTAGCAGAAAAAGGATTGTACTGCTCAAGGAAGTATGGAGCTTAGTGAATGATGAAAGATCTTTTACATAAAATCAGTGTTGCAACAGAAAAGCTAGAACGCTTTCTGATCATGATTGCCATTCTTGTCATGATGACAAATTCTACGGCGAATGCGATTGGTCGTTATGCTTTTAACAAAAGCTTATTTTTTTCTGAAGAGCTCAACCAGTTTTTGATTGTTACGGTGACCTTTGTGGGTTTTGCTTACGCGGTGAGGCAAGGTCGCAATATACGAATGACGGCCGTTTATGACTCTTTGAGTTTTCGAACTCAAAAAATCCTTACCACAATGATCGCATTGTGCACTGCGCTTCTGATGTTCTATCTAGCATATCAAGGCTTGCTCTATGTCGAAGAGCTTAAATCCATCAATCGATTAAGCCCAGCCCTGCAATTTCCGGTTTATTGGGTTTATTCAATCATCCCTATCGGGTTTGCGATTGCCGGTCTGCAATATTCAATGAGTTTTATCATGAACTTGCTGCACCAAGAGATCTACGTGTCTTTTGATGTCATTGAAAACAAAACCAGTGCCAAAGGTGAATTCGAATGAGTAGCGTGACACAGTTTATCTCTGACATCATTGCTGGAGAGCCGGATATTTATGTCATGACCTTCACCTTGGTCACAGTCATGGTTATCTTGCTGTTTCTTAGTTTTCCTATGATTGTTCCTCTTGCTGTAGGGGCTTTAATCGGTCTCATCCATTTTTCCCAAGTTGAACCTGGTGTTGTCATTCAGCAGATGGTTACTGGGATTTCCCCCAATGCGTTAATTGCGGTTCCGATGTTCATTTTAGCTGCGGACATCATGACGAGAGGTAATACAGCATACAACTTGTTGGGGTTAATACAGGCGTTTGTGGGACACCTTCGAGGAGGGCTCCCAATCACCACGTGTATCAGTTGTACTTTATTTGGTTCAGTCTCTGGCTCTACGCAAGCGACAGTCGTATCTGTTGGACAAATCATGCGCCCTAAGCTGTTGCAAGCGGGGTACAAAGACAGCTTCGTTATGGCGTTGATCATCAACGCAAGTGATATTGCGTTTCTTATTCCCCCAAGCATCGGCTTGATTCTTTACGGCACGCTTGCCAATGCCAGTGTTGGCGAGTTGTTTATTGCGGGCATTGGCCCAGGGTTAGTTCTGGCAGGGTTATTTTCTTTGTACAGCTATGCCTACAGTGTAAAACACAGTGATAGCCTAACCTTGGTTGAGAAGACCAATAGAGCCGAAAAGCTGCTCGCTATTAAACAAGCGATTTTGCCGTTAGGTTTTCCTGCATTGATCATTGGCGGTATCTATTCTGGGATTGTCACGCCAACAGAGGCCGCTTCTTTTGCTGTGTTGTATGCCATTATTGTTGAGTGCCTTCTGTACCGAAAGTTGGGCGTCAAAGATATTTGTGATGCAGCTTTAAATACGGGATTAATTACCGCAGTCGTTTTCGTACTGGTTGGCATTGGGCAAGCCTTTTCATGGTACATCTCATTCGAACAAATTCCTCAAGAGTTACTTGCACCACTTGAGTTGGACAACGCGTCACCGGAATACATTTTATTCATCATCGCAGTCACCTTCTTTGTCGGCTGCATGTTTGTTGACTCTCTTGTGGTGCTACTCATACTCACACCGATATTCATGCCGATTGTGAATGCCGATGGTATTGACCCCATCTTGGTGGGTGTCATGGTGACGCTTCAAATGGCAATTGGTTCAGCTACCCCTCCATTTGGGTGCGATATTTTTACCGCTATTGCCATCTTTGAAAGGCCGTACATGGAAGTCATTCGTGGCACATTACCATTCTTCCTCATTCTGATTTTGATGTCTGCGTTGCTGATTTTCTTCCCTGAAATCGCCTTGTTACCAAGAGACATTTTGTTCAACTAACGTCGTGTTTATCGCGCTAAAAGGACTAAAAATGAGCACATTACCTTTGATTGCCCCATCTAGAGGGTTTGAAAACGCGGAGTTTGAACAGCGTACTTATGAGCTGCAAAAGCGCTTGCGAGAACAGAACATTGATGCGGCCTTCTTTACTACGGAACCAGAATTTCGTTACTTCAGTGGTTTCAAATCTCAGTTTTGGGAGAGTCCTACGCGACCATGGTTTCTCGTTGTTCCTAGTACTGGTAAACCTATCGCCGTGGTTCCGGAGATCGGCGTATCAGGCTTTGATGGTACATGGATAGATGATGTAAGAAGTTGGCCGTCACCTCGACCACAAGATGACGGTATTTCATTATTGGCATCAACATTAGCAGAAGTCAGTTTACGAACTCATAAAATCGGCGCAATGATCGGGCCGGAAACACACTTACGCATGCCCGCACAGAACTTCCAGCAACTTCAAACTCTATTGAGTCGGCATAATGTTGTCGATGTATCACAGATTGTCCGTGATATTCGTAGCGTTAAGTCTAAAGCTGAAATTGACAAGATTCGTTTTGCTTGTCAGGTCACCGCCGCTGGGTTTGAGTTCTTAAAGCAATACCTTGCAGTCGGCATGACAGAGCGCCAAGCTTGTAAAGCCATGCAAATTGAAATGTTACGGTTAGGTGCTGACAGTTGCCCTTATTTGATATCTGGCTCGGGTGTTGGTGGTTATGGCAGTATCATTATGGGGCCGACCGATAGAGAACTAACAGAAGGCGATGTGCTGATTATTGATACCGGAGCAAACTATGATGGGTATTTCAGTGACTTCGACAGAAACTATGCCTTTGGTCAAATAGATGAAGAGACTCAGCTGGCGTACGATACGGTCTATCAAGCGACGGAAGCGGGGCTAATAATGGCTTTGTTGCTTAATTCGGTTGGAAGACATGGCAGCCCAAAGTTGTTCAGTTATTAAGCAATATACTGAGTTT
>NZ_JAPHPY010000107.1:0-3876 GCF_026241575.1 Vibrio sp. Sgm 5 | reverse complement strand
CTCCGTTACAAATCAGCAAAGTATCCAATCTGGAAAAAGAAAAATGCCAGTCAGCTTAACTGACTGGCATTAGCTCGTTGAGCTGCTTTTGATGGTGGCTTTAGACCTTAAAGCGACTGATGTTCTCACGCATCGTATTGGCGGTATCGTACATCTGGCGTGCGCCTTCACTGCTCTTAAGCGATTGTTCGGCAATCATGTCCGCATCGTCTTTAATGCCTTGTGTGTTGCGGCTGATGTCTTCGCTTACCGCGCGTTGCTCTTCTGCAGCGCTTGCGATTTGCATCGCCATGTCGTTGATCTCAGTGATCGAGTTAGTAATGCTGGTTAAGCTGTCGTGAGCTTGCTGAGCATAATCCACGCTGGTATCTGCCAAACTGGTGCTGGTTTGCATGCTATTGACTGCCAACTTGGTGTTGTTTTGCAATGTTTCGATCATGGTGCGGATTTCTTCCGTTGACCCATGAGTGCGCTGGCTAAGTACACGTACCTCATCAGCAACCACGGCAAAGCCACGACCTTGCTCACCAGCACGAGCGGCTTCAATTGCGGCATTGAGTGCCAACAAGTTGGTTTGCTCTGCAATGCCTTGGATGGTCGATAGGATTTGGTTGATGCTTTGCGTATTCGCTTCCAACTCAGAAATCACGTTGGCGGCATCACTGACTTGTTCTGCTAACTCGACAATCGCTTCACGGTTCTTCTGGATAACATTTTGTCCATCCATACAAGCGGATGCAGAGTTTTGTGAAGCGCTGGCAGTCAATTCTGCATGGCTTGCGACTTCTGCTGCGGTTGCTGACATCTCATGAATCGCTGTGGCAATTTGGTTAACATCGTTCTGCTGATGCTCAACGCGACCTGCCGCCATCGCTGACAGTTCATTCGCTTGATTCGCTTGCGCCGATAGTTGCTCACTGTTTTCAACGATGCCTTTTAGCATAGTTTGCATTTGTGCGAGGAATTGGTTTACATGCGTTGCAAGTTCGCCAATCTCATCCATGCGTTCAATCTTGATGCGTTGGGTTAAGTCTCCCTCTCCTTGCGATAGCTCAGAAAGGGCATCTGAGAGCGTTTGAAGTGGTTGGAGTAAGCGCGTGATGATGTAAGTGCTGATCGCTGCAATAATCAAGTACAACACGATAGAGGCAATCGCGGTGAATGTTACCTGCTCAGAGACAGAAGCAAACGCCATTTGCTTGTCTTGCACGATTCCTAAAGACCAGTCGGTATTGGGTACGTTGGCTACGTAAATTAGCTTATCACCCTGATTTGGCCATTGAATGGTATCTAATTTTGCATCGCCTGCGAGATTCATCATCACGCTGTGCGTTAATGTAGGGTTAAGTTCAGTCAGTGGTTTTTGACTTAATTTCTCATCTTTGTAAGCCACTAAGTTGTTATTGCCATCCACCAAAAATGCAAAGCCATCATTATCCAATTGGATATTCAGTACTTCTTTGATGATATCGGTTACTGCTAAGTCTGCGGCAAGAACACCACGATTGCTTTGGTTGAATGCTTTAGCGAAGCTGACAACAATGCTGCCATCAAAGTCTTGGTATGGCTCTGTAATAATTAGGCCTGACTTACTCATCGCATCTTGATACCAAGGGCGAGTTCGAGGGTCGTAATCGGCTGGCCATGATTCACTTTTATCGCCATACGCGATAGAACCATCAGAAAATCCAGCATAAACCGACAAGAACTTACCGGCACGCTTGGTAAGTAGCATCTCTCGGTCTGCATCGTCAGAGCTTGCAATAATAGCTTCGTTCGCCAGCATCATATCGCTACGAATCGAGAGCCAGTCACTAATGTAACGGTTGGTTGATTGAGAAATATTTTGAATTTCTCGGTTAAGAGTAGACGTGGTTTCTTCGCGCAATTGATTGACGGAAACCCAAGCTTGAACGCCACTAACAATGGCGATAATGACTGCAATCGCAATCTGGATTTTTAACTTAATTGTATTTCTCATTGCCTTACCTTCATAAAACAGACAAAAAGATCAACGTCACAAGTGGTGACACCAATGGGTATGAGACGATTCAAGCACGGAAAGTTACATGAAAGGCTGCAGATAATTTATCGACATATAGCCGATAAACTTAAGCTAAATAGTGTGATTTTTATTCAACATATTGTTTATAGGTATGAATTTATTGTGGTGAAATAAGAGTTAACTTGAATGCTGTTGGGCCTGTGGGGAAAGAGCAGGGGACTCTGCGGCAGATTGCACTACCGCAGAGTGTGATGATCAAAAGATAATAAGTACCGCACCATAAACGATAAAGAGCCCAATCACCCCGATGATTAAACCGACTTTCGCCATGTCTTTACTCTCAATTAAACCAGTAGAGTAGGCGAGAGAATTTGGTGGTGTAGAGACGGGCAAAATCATACCGAGTGAAGCAGAGAAAGCGACCACAACTAATAGCCCTTGCAAACCACCGATAGCAACAAGACTTGGCATGGAGGCGCCAATGGCGGCTGCGATTGGCATCAGTAAGTTCGCTGTCGCGGTATTGGACATAAAGTTCGCCATTAACCAACACACAATCGATAGTGCGATGACGACAGAGAATGGAGAAAGGGACTCATAGTCAATGGCGTGAGCTAGCGCTTCTGCCAAGCCAGTTTTGTCTAGGGCAATACCAATGGCGATACCACCGGCAACCAACCACAGCACATCCCAGTTTATTAGCTTAAGTTCTTCTTTGCCCATGATGCCCGTTAAAGTGAATACCGCGAGTGGAATAATGGCGACCACATACGTATTCATGCCATGCACTTTAGTCGTCATCCACAGCAGGATAGTCATGGCGAAGGTGACGTAAACCACGATCGCACGCCAACTCTTCTTGAACTTTCCATCCAGACGCAGCTTCATCTCTGGTTCACTAGAAGGGAAGAGCTTTTGTAATAAGAACCAGGCCAGCGTTAGTTGCACCAAGACGAAAGGTAATCCCATCATCATCCAAGATAGGAAGTCGATGCTGTTTTCTCCGGTTAAGTATTGCAAGGCAATCGCGTTGGGCGGTGTACCGATTGGCGTTGCAATACCACCAGTATTCGCGGCAATTGGAATGCACAATACGAGGGCTTTAATGCCTAAATCGCCTTTCGGTGCCGATGCTACAATTGGGCCTAATAATGCGAGCATCATGACAGTGGTCGCCGTATTAGACATGAACATCGAGAACACGGCGGTAATCAGCATTAAGCCCAACATGATGAACTTAGGCTGAGTGCCAAACGGCTTTAGCAGTACACGAGCAAGGTTGTTATCAAGCTCGTATTTAGAGGCAGCAATAGCGAGTGCGAAGCCCCCCATGAAAAGGATGATGATAGGAGAAGAGAAAGCGGAGAAGATGTCCGTGTAAGCGATCAAGTCCCCCAAATCATGCCCCGCTGGTGGGTTACGAAATAAGTGTAAGCCTTTATCTGATATCATGATCAATTCCAGTGCGATGATAAGAATTGAAGTGGCAAAAACGGGGACAGGCTCTAAAACCCATAGCAGCGCAGCGAGAAGGAAAATCGCCAGTAGACGGTGCTGAATTAACGTGAGGTCGTCTATTGGTATAGCATCAATCGGCATCATTAAAACACCGAGCGGAATCAAAAAACACACCAGTAACTTGACCAGTGTATTCGCACTCATCTTTGGCATTGGTTGCCCCTTCAAATAATCATCCCTAACCACAGAATAATTGATTGTGCTTTTAGGGTCTTAGAGGCAAGTATGAGTTTGAAAAAGTGAGACTAAATTTCGAACAGAGTTTTGCTTTTCGTCAATAAAAATGTATGGTCCGCCCCGTTATTGCAACTACAATTTAGTAATAACGAAGTTGGTTTGCGCTAATGTATTCG
>NZ_JAPHPY010000106.1:0-3904 GCF_026241575.1 Vibrio sp. Sgm 5 | reverse complement strand
ATCGGGTAGCCGGAGGTGTCTAGCCTCCAGCCCCCACACCACCCTGCATGCGGCTCCGCACAGGGCGGTTCATTTAGAACCCTAACCCATTTTCTGGGAAGGATAATGAACTGCGATCCATCCATCTCTTAGTGAATATAAACCTGCTTTCTTCAAATACTCATTACTCAACGCTTGCTGTATCCCTGCCGTTTTCGAGCTTCTCCACGGCCCTTTGCTTGTGATGCCGCAATAAACCGCTGTTTGAACTTTGACTCCTCGCTTTAGTAGGTTTTGCACCTTCGTTCGGGGCTTGCGCCACTGTCGCCAGTAACACATCCGAACTCGGCGGCGGATCCATTGATCAAGTTCGACACAGGCCTGATAGGCATTGGCAATACCAAAATAGTTGATCCAACCTTGCAGGTATTGCCGTAGTTTAAATAATTGATAACCCATACTGACGCCCCAATTTCGGTTTGTGAGTCGTCTTACCTTCTGTTTTAAAATACGTACCGTCTTTGCATCCCACTGGATCTGACCGCGGCTAAAGGTGAAACCAAGGAACTGGCTTTGACTCACCTTGACCACTTGGCTTTTCCGCTCATTGACGACCAATTTTAACTTTGTGGCGAGATAATGGGTCACGCTCTTTAGCACACGGACTCCCGCTCGTTGAGACCTCACTAGAATGATGAAGTCGTCTGCGTAACGGACGAATTTATGCCCTCTCTTTTCCAACTCTTTATCCAGACTATCCAACATAATGTTAGATAGTAATGGAGAGAGTGGACCACCTTGAGGTACACCTTCCGAGCTTGCTTCAAAGTGCTCGTTGACCATCACACCGGCACGAAGATATTTACCAATAAGCGTCAATAGACGCTTATCCTGTACCTTTTTCCTCAGCTGAGTCATCAAGAAATCATGATTCACTCGGTCAAAGAATTTAGACAGGTCAACATCGACAGCAAATGTTCGCTTCTGTTTGATGATATCTCGTACTTGCAGCACCGCTTGTTTCGCATTTCTATTCGGCCTAAAGCCAAAACTGTTAGTCGAAAAGAAAGGGTCAAACAACGGGGTGAGTATTTGAGCAATGGCTTGTTGTATCACTCGATCAATAACGGTAGGGATCCCTAGTTTGCGTTTACCGCCATCGGGTTTATCAATCTCTACACGTCTGACCGGTGAAGGGTGATATTCACCGCGCTCTAGTTGAGATTTACATTGTTGCCAGCCCCCTTGTTGTAGCCAAAGCGGGAAGGCGTCGATGGTCATGCCGTCGATACCAGCCGCACCTTTGTTGGCTTTAACTTGGCGCCATGCTTGCTGTAAATTTTCCGGTCTGAGCAATTGAGTGAATAGATCGTTGTTGAAGGATGGTTGCCTATCATTACGCTGTTGATAGTAATCGCCTGTCGGCGTAGTGGGTATCGACAAGTTTGACAAGACTCCTCCTTCTTCTAAATGTTTAGGCCTTCACCTTGTCCCAACCATTACGATGGGCATTTGGCTACTATGCCGTCTGCTGACTTCTGCTTAATCACTTAACGAGTTGCCTCGTAAAGCGCTATCGTTGTTCATCGGTTTCGCTCGCGTGAGTTGATGATGCTCATGCGCCAGGCCTGTTGAACCAGAGGCCAATCTGGTTAGGTTAACAATCGCTTGTTAAGCAGATCTCCCCAGATAAGGACATGGACTTTCACTGCACAACTGCATCATTTACGGTGATCATTAAATCACTTGGCTTCGTCGTCTTGTGCCAACTCGCCTCTGACCTACGCCTCATATGATGTTCTTGTTCATCAGCTCGCAGTTTTGCTTGCGGCTTCCTTCAGACCATTCCTCGCGGAAAAGCCCTTGCCATTCGCTAGTAGTTAACATTTAATATCAACGAGTTGAGAATTAAATGGTGATTTTCCTACAGAGGACTTTCACCTCATTAGTTCATGCCCATGCTGGGCGTACATCGGGTAGCCGGAGGTGTCTAGCCTCCAGCCCCCACACCACCCTGCATGCGGCTCCGCACAGGGCGGTTCATTTAGAACCCTAACCCATTTTCTGGGAAGGATAATGAACTGCGATCCATCCATCTCTTAGTGAATATAAACCTGCTTTCTTCAAATACTCATTACTCAACGCTTGCTGTATCCCTGCCGTTTTCGAGCTTCTCCACGGCCCTTTGCTTGTGATGCCGCAATAAACCGCTGTTTGAACTTTGACTCCTCGCTTTAGTAGGTTTTGCACCTTCGTTCGGGGCTTGCGCCACTGTCGCCAGTAACACATCCGAACTCGGCGGCGGATCCATTGATCAAGTTCGACACAGGCCTGATAGGCATTGGCAATACCAAAATAGTTGATCCAACCTTGCAGGTATTGCCGTAGTTTAAATAATTGATAACCCATACTGACGCCCCAATTTCGGTTTGTGAGTCGTCTTACCTTCTGTTTTAAAATACGTACCGTCTTTGCATCCCACTGGATCTGACCGCGGCTAAAGGTGAAACCAAGGAACTGGCTTTGACTCACCTTGACCACTTGGCTTTTCCGCTCATTGACGACCAATTTTAACTTTGTGGCGAGATAATGGGTCACGCTCTTTAGCACACGGACTCCCGCTCGTTGAGACCTCACTAGAATGATGAAGTCGTCTGCGTAACGGACGAATTTATGCCCTCTCTTTTCCAACTCTTTATCCAGACTATCCAACATAATGTTAGATAGTAATGGAGAGAGTGGACCACCTTGAGGTACACCTTCCGAGCTTGCTTCAAAGTGCTCGTTGACCATCACACCGGCACGAAGATATTTACCAATAAGCGTCAATAGACGCTTATCCTGTACCTTTTTCCTCAGCTGAGTCATCAAGAAATCATGATTCACTCGGTCAAAGAATTTAGACAGGTCAACATCGACAGCAAATGTTCGCTTCTGTTTGATGATATCTCGTACTTGCAGCACCGCTTGTTTCGCATTTCTATTCGGCCTAAAGCCAAAACTGTTAGTCGAAAAGAAAGGGTCAAACAACGGGGTGAGTATTTGAGCAATGGCTTGTTGTATCACTCGATCAATAACGGTAGGGATCCCTAGTTTGCGTTTACCGCCATCGGGTTTATCAATCTCTACACGTCTGACCGGTGAAGGGTGATATTCACCGCGCTCTAGTTGAGATTTACATTGTTGCCAGCCCCCTTGTTGTAGCCAAAGCGGGAAGGCGTCGATGGTCATGCCGTCGATACCAGCCGCACCTTTGTTGGCTTTAACTTGGCGCCATGCTTGCTGTAAATTTTCCGGTCTGAGCAATTGAGTGAATAGATCGTTGTTGAAGGATGGTTGCCTATCATTACGCTGTTGATAGTAATCGCCTGTCGGCGTAGTGGGTATCGACAAGTTTGACAAGACTCCTCCTTCTTCTAAATGTTTAGGCCTTCACCTTGTCCCAACCATTACGATGGGCATTTGGCTACTATGCCGTCTGCTGACTTCTGCTTAATCACTTAACGAGTTGCCTCGTAAAGCGCTATCGTTGTTCATCGGTTTCGCTCGCGTGAGTTGATGATGCTCATGCGCCAGGCCTGTTGAACCAGAGGCCAATCTGGTTAGGTTAACAATCGCTTGTTAAGCAGATCTCCCCAGATAAGGACATGGACTTTCACTGCACAACTGCATCATTTACGGTGATCATTAAATCACTTGGCTTCGTCGTCTTGTGCCAACTCGCCTCTGACCTACGCCTCATATGATGTTCTTGTTCATCAGCTCGCAGTTTTGCTTGCGGCTTCCTTCAGACCATTCCTCGCGGAAAAGCCCTTGCCATTCGCTAGTAGTTAACATTTAATATCAACGAGTTGAGAATTAAATGGTGATTTTCCTACAGAGGACTTTCACCTCATTAGTTCATGCCCATGCTGGGCGTACACAA
>NZ_JAPHPY010000105.1:0-4464 GCF_026241575.1 Vibrio sp. Sgm 5 | reverse complement strand
TTAAACTACAAACCATCCTTGAAGGCTACGAACTAGCAATGTCTCTTGAACACTAGACTTGTGATCAAGAGACAGCCGCATAGGGTGGCTTGGTTTCAAAGGTCTATCTTGAGGGAGAGATAGAATGCTTATTGCTCAACTTTTACTGGCTGCGCTTTAAGCTTTTGAAAGAGTTTTACAAGCAGTGGACTGCCAAGTACCAATACCGCAAGTACGGTGAATGTCAGTGTGATTGGGCGTTCCCACAAGAAGCTCAGTTCACCATCGGAAATCATCAATGCTCGGCGTAGGTTCTCTTCCATTAATCCACCAAGGATAAAGCCAAGCAACAGCGGTGCGAGAGGGAAGTTTGCCAGCCTCAGCGCGATGGCAGCCATTGCCACAAGTAACATCACAAACACGTCCATGGTGTTGAAAGAAACCAGATACACACCCGTGATGGAGAAGAACAGAATCATCGGCAACAACACGGTTCTTGGTACGGCCAACAGCTTTGAGATGTATGGGATCAGCGGTAGGTTAAGAATCACCAGCACAATGTTGCCGAAGTACATAGAGATGATCACTGACCAGAACACATCCGGGTGCTCAACAAACAGACGAGGACCCGGTTGAATACCGTATGCGATTAACGCTCCTAGCATGATTGCGGTTGTACCAGAGCCCGGAATACCAAGAGTCAAAAGAGGAACGAAAGAACCACTAGATGCTGCGTTGTTCGCTGATTCCGGAGCAACCAAACCTCGAATGCTGCCTTTACCAAACTGTTCTTTTTTATCCTTTGGAGCAAGGTTACGTTCCATGCCGTAACTTAAGAAGGCTGCGATGGTTGCACCTGCGCCCGGAAGCACACCAGTAAAGAAACCAAGGATTGAAGAGCGAATAGAAACTGGCGCTACTTCTTTGATTTCTTCCTTGGTGACTTTCATCGAGCCAATGTTGCTCAGCTTATCTTGTTCCTCATCACGTGTGTCTTCAGATGGTTTCAAAATCCCCATCAACGTTTCACCAAGCGCAAAGGTCGCCATCGCCAACAATAGGAAGCTGAAACCATCCATCAAATCCGTTAGGCCAAAGGTGAAGCGTTCGACACCGACGCCTTTATCAATGCCGACGGTAGATAGCATCAAGCCCAGAATGGTCATAATCCATGCTTTGATCACTTGTCCTTTACCTGCGAAAGCTGCCACTGCGGATAAGCCAAGAAGCATTAGCGCAAAGTAGTCAGAAGATTGGAAGCTTAACGAGACGTTAGCCAATGCTGGTGCCGTTACAAGCAGCATGATCGCAGAAAGCGTGCCCCCAGTGAAAGAAGAGTAAGCCGCCAGTGCAAGTGCTTTGCCTGCTTGTCCTTTCTGTGCCATTGGGTAGCCATCAAACGCGGTGACTACAGTTGAAGAACAACCCGGCGCGTTGATAAGAATAGAAGACGTTGAGCCGCCAAATACCGCACCATAGTAAACACCTGCCATCAGAATCAGACCCGACGACGGATCCAAGCCATAGGTGATAGGTATCATCAGAGCGATGGCAGAGATAGGACCAAGCCCAGGTAGCATGCCGATAAACGTACCGACAAAACAGCCAACAATCACCATCATGATGTTCATTGGCATCACGGCGGTGGATAAACCTTGTAGAATTCCATCTAACATAATTCAGTCCTTTCTTTTGACTACCAGATGGTGAAAATCAGACCAGGCTCAAGGTAGATATCCAGACCTTGAGTGAGCAACAAGTAAAACGCGATAACGAACGGAAATGAGGCGCCGAACAACACCGATTTACGTCGTTCGCCAAGAAGGTAAAAGCCCGCAAGCAGGAAGAATCCCGTCGCTAATACAAAGCCGATGTAAGTCAAACCCAGACCATAAAGCGCCATCAAAACTAAAAACGCGATGAGCAGTTTCCAGTTGAATGACATCACAGCGCCGCTTTGTTTATCGGGCTGACCAGTGACCAATAGCATTAACGCTAAACCAATCCCAACGTAGGTCAGAATGGTCGGTAAGGTGCGAGCCGTGAAGGGTTCGTATTCATCTCCGGGAAAGAGAGGGATTTGCGTGGTTTGGTAGCCATAGCATAGGCAAAACAACAAAAAGATCATCGCACCGACACGATCGCGGCACAGCAAATTCTCTTTGGTAAAAATATTGGTTGAATGAGACATATCCAACTCCTAGAACAACAGGAAAAGACCGTATATGGGCGTTAATGAAGAAGGACTAAGTCATTAACAATTAAGCGCATCGCTGCTAGTCGAGTTACTTAGTGTTTACCAATCAATAAACAAAGGAGTTTTTACTTGTCGATTATCGACAATGCCCATATACGGTGAAATTAGAGTGCAAATACAACTGGGGCTAGGGATAGCTAACCCCATAAACTCGGATGAGAGTTATTGCTTCTTCAGGAAACCTAATTCGCGCATTAGATCGCCCATTTGCTGCTCTTGCTCTTCTAGGAACGCGAAGAACTCTTTATCCGCTTTGTAGTTGTCAATCCAACCATTGCGGTCACGAACAACTTGCCATTCGTCCGTTTTGTACATCTTGCTCAGAGCTGCGTTCCATTCGTCGAGCTTGGCTTGGCTTGTGCCAGGAGCGGCAAAGAAACCACGCCAGTTCGCGAACACAGTTTCATTGCCATATTCTTTCAGGGTAGGGATGTTTGGTGCAGCGTCTAGACGTTTTGGTGCCGTAATCGCCAGTACTTTTACCTGACCAGATTTCGACATCTCTAATACTTCGCCAAGACCGGTTGAAAGCAATTGTGTTTCGCCAGATAGAAGTGCTGCCATTGCTTTGCCGCCGGCATCGTACGCGATGTAGCGAACTTTACGTGCGTCAAAACCTTCGCCTTTAAATGCGGCCGCGACGACTAGGTGATCCATCGAGCCACGAGCAGAACCGCCGGCGATTTTTACTTTACGTGGGTTAGATTCGAAATCTTTGACCACATCTTCCCATGTGTTGTACTTCGAATCAGCGGAAGTCACTATAGCGCCGTAATCAGCAATCGTCGCAGCTACTGGCGTGAGATCTCGGAAAGATTGCGGGAAGATACCCGTCAGTGAGCGAACAACGATTGGGGTTGAATTGACCATCAACGTGTCAGGTTGGCGCTCAGCGGTTTCGATGAGGTGCGCAATGGCTTTACCACCACCGCCACCAGAGAGGTTTTGGAAAGAGACATTTTCAACGATGTCGGACTTAACCAGAACATCACCTGTGCCACGAGCCGTCATATCCCAACCGCCACCAGCACCACCAGGGATAAGGAAATGGAGTTTTTCAACATCAGCAGCAAAAGCGTGGAAAGAAAATGAGGCTGCAATGATGGATGCGGCGAGCGTTGGTTTGAGTACCTTTAACATGTTTCACGTTCCTTATGTTGGTGACTCTCTTGTTTTGAAGAGTCTTATTATTTGTTCTCCTAACGAGGTAGGGAGACTCGCTAGTGATGAGCTAAAGGTTAATGAGGTGTTAACGTGATGTCTCTAATGCGTAGATAAAGAGAATATTGAGCATAAACGACGTTTTGTTCATAAAGTTCACGCAAACATGCGGCCAGAGAATGTGGTGAAAGACTAGGTTGGTCACATCAATTAAGAGTCTAAAACCGCCATAATGATGGAGATTGAATAGGGAGGAACAGCGATGAAAGGAACATGTTTATGTGGCGCTATTGAAGTGACTGCACCTAAACACAATGAAGTGAGCTTGTGTCATTGCGATATGTGTCGAAAATGGTCAAGTGGGCCTTTGCATGCGGTGCATTGCGGCCCCGGTGTGACATTTAGTGGTGCTGAGCCTAAACGTTATCAATCATCCCAATGGGCAGTACGAGGTTTTTGTGCTGAATGCGGCACGAACATCTATTACCATTTATTGGCAACGGATGAATACATTCTTTCCGCCGGGTTATTTAATGAGCCAGATTTCAAATTGAGTTTAGAAATATTCACCGATGAGAAGCCCGCGTACTATGATCTGCAGCCACACAGCAAGAAAATGACAGCTCAAGAAGTGTTTGACCAATATGCACCAGAAGAGTAGGTAATCATGAAGTTTCTTTGGTTAAAGATATTACTGACGGTAGCGGTATTTGCTGGTTTGTTTTTGATTGTCTATCAGCAAGTACAAAGTGGCGTAAGTTGAACATAAAAAGCCGAGTGCAACTCGGCTTTTCGCTTTTTGCTCACGTGTGTGTTTGATTACTTAAGCATGTGAACATAGTTATAAAACTCGACGTCGCGTACGTAACCGTGTTTCTCATACACAGATTGAGCGGCTTTGTTGTCTATGCCTGTGCTCAACATAACAAAGGCAGAGTCGGTCTCTTTTGCCAGTTGGTCTGCTTGTTCCAATAAACGTTCACCAATCCCTGGCTTTGTTGCTTAATTCGGTTGGAAGACATGGCAGCCCAAAGTTGTTCAGTTATTAAGCAATATACTGAGTTTCA
>NZ_JAPHPY010000104.1:0-4728 GCF_026241575.1 Vibrio sp. Sgm 5 | reverse complement strand
TGGTCTATCGGATTTTTACACACTGGTGGGATCGTTCAATTGATCAGTCTATTAATTTCTTAACTGATCGACATTACCTCATTGCGAGGTCGTTTTCTTTTGTTCTTAGCAAGCTCATATCCCGATAAACATTACTCGATGCACATTAGCTGATGCATTGAGTTAGCCTATAAACTTGGCCATAAAGTTGCTGATATTGGTCATGCTTGACGCCGCCATCACTACGACAATTGCAACGCCCGTCAGCGTTAAGTAGGCTGGGTGTTTGTAGTCACCTACGATGTCTTTTCTGCGTGTCGCCACCAACACCATACCTAAAACGATTGGCAGAATAATACTGTTAACAAGACCAGCCAGCATTAGCAGCAAAATCGGCATGTTCATCGTCACAGTGCCAAGCGATGTGATGATAATGAAACCGACACACCATGCTTTCTCGTTGCGAGCCACAACTGGGAACAGTGTTTTGATAAGGGAAATCGCCATGTACGAGTTACCCACAACCGAGGTAATCGAAGCAACAAACAACACCAAACCAAAGATAAAGTAACCTACTTCACCCGCACCTTGACGAAACGCGTCTGCGGCTGGGTTTGCAGAATCCAAAGTCGCGCCTGTTGCAATCACACCGAACACTGCCATAAACAACAGGATGCGAATCACCACGGCAATTGAAATACCGGCCCAAGCTGCCGTCTTGATAACGGGTACGTTCTCTTTACCTTGCAAGCCGATATCAACCAAACGCTGTGCGCCTGTGTAATAGCCACCTACTGCGCCACCAACGATCGTTAGCGTCGGTAATAGCAGGCTGCCAACATCAGTAGGCATTATTGCTGCGCTCAAGGTCTCCCCCATTGGCGGTAAACTGGTCATCGCAACGTACGCAATTAAGATGATCATAAACAAGCCAAGGTAGCGTGCCATTTGGTCCATGCGCTTAGAAGCGTTGTGCACCACAAACAGCAAACAACCAACTACGCCTGTGAAGAGAGCACCCCAAGTTGTATCCACCCCCGTCAGTACGTTAATACCGAGCGCAGAGCCACTTACGTTACCAAAGTTAAATGCAACCGCACCAAGCGCGAGAAGAATACCGACGACATAACCCATACCCGGTGTCACTTTGTTCGCAATGTCTTGAATGCGCATACCAGACACACCCACAATGCGCCACAAGTTCATCACAATACCAAAGGTGATAAACATGGATGCAAACACAGGGAATGCCATGTCGATTTTGTAGATATTGGTGAAGACCGCTGTTTGGGTTAAAAAGCCAGGTCCAACAGACGTGGTCGCCATTAAAAACGCGACACTAAGAATTGCTTTCTTTTGCCAACTCTTCTCCGATGCTTGAATAGAAGCTGGAGCAGTCGAGTTGATGGTGGTTTGTGTGGTCATGCCAAATCTCAATTTTGTTGCCTTTCTATTATTAGAAAACAGAAAGACAACTGACCGAGATCAGCTGAGCTTGAAGAATCAAATTGGGCAGAACGAAAAGAGAAGTGAAGCCTTCGCAACCGTTTGCTGGGCGCGAATATTAAGTCTATCGCATGTGACTGTCAACACAGAAATCGATAAATGATTTTTGTCGTTTTCATTCTCAAATCATTATTCATTTCAGACAGATACAAAAAAGGATGGCGTTTGCCATCCTCTTAGAATAGTGCTTGGTTACTTAGCGTAAACCGTGCAGAAACTCGGCACGCGTTGCTGGGTTGCTTTTGAAGATGCCACCCAATGCTGTTGTTGTCGTTTCGCTGGTTGCATCCATCACACCACGAGATTTCACACAGTAGTGTGTTGCGTCGATCGTCACTGCGACATCATCGGACTCAAGCAACGTTTGAAGTGCAACAAGAATCTGCTGTGTCATACGCTCTTGTACTTGTGGACGCTGGGCAAAGAAGCGAACGATACGGTTGATCTTTGATAAGCCAATGATCTTGCCACGTGGAATGTAAGCCACAGCAGCCTTGCCATCAATGGTCACAAGGTGGTGTTCACACGTGCTAGTCACAGTGATGTCTTTCACGCGAACCATTTCGCTCACGTTCATCTTGTTTTCAATCACTGTAATTTTAGGGAAATTGGTGTAATCCAAACCTGAGAAGATCTCATCCACGTACATCTTCGCAATGCGATGCGGGGTTTCTTCCAGGCTATCGTCAGTAAGGTCAAGCTGAAGGAGGCTCAAAATCTCACGCATATGATGCTCGATCTTCTCTTTCTTCTCTTCACGGCTTACGTTATTTGGCTGCATTGGCGTTTCCAAACCACGTTGCTCTAGCGCTTCTTTTACTAACTTCGCTGACTCGCTAAGACCTGACATTCCACTTCCTCTTTTGTTACTTCCGCTTTCATACAAACCCAATCAAAATTGCATTCATATTTTTCGCTTTGAGCTGCTCAGTTCGTGTCTTTACACCAAGGCACATCAAATGAAGTTACTGAGCTGATTTTATTGACCTCCACAAGGATTTTACCCCTTTTGGATGGCTGACAAGGATACTCGGATTTTTGAATAATTACACCCATATTTTATAGGTGGACATTCTTACTCAGTCCCCTTTTTTTATGGTAAAGTTGCCACAAAACAAAAGAACACAGGATTTTCTCAATGGGCTGCTGCGACGCACCTGGCTTGATGCCAATTGAAGACGCGATGGACAAAATGCTATCGCGAATCAAACCTATCCAAACAACGCTTTCTCTTCCACTTGCTGAAGCACTCGGTTTTGTACTGGCAGAAGACATCTTGTCACCTATTCACGTACCACCATTCGATAACTCAGCAATGGATGGCTACGCTATTCGCATTCAAGATCTTGAGTCGTTTTCCGTATTGCCTCTGGCAGGTAAATCATTTGCAGGACAACCTTTTGAAGGTGAATGGCCTAATGGTACCTGTGTTCGCATCATGACTGGCGCAAAAATCCCACAGGGTTGTGATGCCGTTATCATGCAAGAAAACACAGAAGTGACGGATGCTGGCATTCAGTTCAATCAAACTGACGTGAAGCCGCAAAACAACATCCGCCCAACAGGTGACGACATCAAGCAAGGCGACATCGTATTGGCAAAAGGTGCGCGTTTAACACCTCGCGATATTCCGATGATTGCGTCTCTTGGTGTTAGCCATGTAACAGTAGTACGTAAGCCAAAAGTTGCTTTCTTCTCTACTGGTGATGAACTTAAACCACTGGGCGAACCGCTAGACGAAGGTCAAATCTACGACAGCAACCGCTACGGTATTAAACCGCTTATCGAGAACTTCGGTTGTGAAGCCGTTGATCTTGGTATCATTCCAGACTGCCCAGAGACTCTAAAAGCGACCTTTGAACAAGCCCAAACATTGGCAGATGTGGTCGTGACCTCAGGCGGTGTTAGTGTGGGCGAAGCGGATTACACCAAAGACATTCTTGAAGAGCTTGGTGAAATCGGTTTCTGGAAGCTAGCAATCAAGCCGGGTAAACCTTTCGCATTTGGTAAGCTAAGCACTGCTTGGTTCTGTGGTCTGCCGGGTAACCCTGTTTCTGCAGTTCTTACTATGTACGTGCTTGTTCAACCAATGCTGGCAAAACTTGCAGGCCACACCGAATGGAAAGCACCCGAGTCTATTCCGGCAACAACCAAAACCGCCTTTAAGAAAGCGCCAGGTCGTACCGATTACCAACGCGGTATCTACACATTGGAAGATGGCAAGTTTGTGGTTGAAACAACGGGCAACCAGAGCTCTGGCGCGTTCCGCTCAATGAGCCTAGCCAACTGTTTTGTTGTGTTGGAACGTGAACGCGGCCGAGTTGAAGTGGGCGAAACGGTTCAGATTCAACTATTCAACTCAACCCTTTACTAGGAAGTCGTTGTGGATATTCTTTCCGATCAGGAAATGCTGCGTTACAACCGCCAAATCATTCTTCGTCAGTTTGACTTTGAAGGACAAGAAGCACTCAAACAAGCATCGGTATTGATGCTTGGTGCTGGCGGTTTAGGCTGCGCATCAAGCCAATATTTGGCGACTGCTGGTGTCGGTAAAATCACGCTGATTGATGATGATATCGTCGAGTTGTCTAACCTTCAGCGCCAAGTGCTACACCACGATGCAGATATTGGTCGTAAGAAGGTAGAGTCGGCGGCCGATGCACTACGTGAGCTTAACCCGCACATCATCGTGGACACCATCGCAAAACGTCTTGATGATACCACGTTAGAGAACCTGATTAAGCAGCACACTATTGTTGTCGATGCATCAGATAACGTTGATACACGCAATCAACTTAACCGCCTATGTTTTGCGACCAAAACACCGCTAATTTCAGGCGCGGCCATTCGTATGGAAGGCCAAGTGAGTGTGTTTACTTACGACGACCCAACGCAACCATGTTACCAGTGCTTGAGTGCCCTTTTTGGCAATGGCGCGTTAAGCTGTGTCGAAGCCGGAGTCATGGCGCCTGTTGTGGGTATTGTTGGCGCAGTACAAGCGATGGAAGCGATCAAAGTGATTGCTGATTACGGCCAACCAAAGAAAGGCAAAATTTTGATTCTCGATGCGCTCAGCATGTCTTGGCGAGAAATGAATCTGATGAAAATGCCGAGCTGCCCTGTATGTAGCTAAACCATTCAATACAACATTGATTAGCCCGCTCATTGCCTGTCTCTTGATCACAAGTCTAGTGTTCAAGAGACATTGCTAGTTCGTAGCCTTCAAGGATGGTTTGTAGTTTA
>NZ_JAPHPY010000103.1:0-5424 GCF_026241575.1 Vibrio sp. Sgm 5 | reverse complement strand
TTCCATAAAGTCTGGAAAAGTGAAGGGACAGATGTGGAGTCACTCAGGCTACAAAGTAAAGATAACTTAGAGAGATTAAGTGTCATCTATGCCTTTGTTGCTACGCGTTTATTGGCGTTACGCTTCATTAAAGAAGTTGATGAGCTAACGAAAGAAAGTTGTGAAAAGGTATTGGGCCAAAAAGCTTGGAAGCTACTGTGGTTGAAACTAGAAAGTAAGACGTTACCTAAAGAAGTACCCGATATGGGCTGGGCGTACAAAAACCTTGCTAAATTAGGCGGTTGGAAAGATACCAAGAGGACGGGTAGAGCTTCAATAAAGGTGCTTTGGGAAGGATGGTTTAAACTACAAACCATCCTTGAAGGCTACGAACTCGCAATGTCTCTTGATCACTAGACTTGTGATCAAGAGACAGGCCTTTGGTGGCCTCTTCTATATGCCGGCTCCATCAATACATTATTGGAATGCGGCATTCTAGGAATCCAGTATGATATGGCACTCTTAACCGAAGATAATATTGAAGAGTGACGTTAATGTTGTTCAGGATGCATATTAAACAAGTGAAAAAGGGCAGCATATGCGTGTTTGGTAGTTCATCAAGAACAATAGTCTCAGAGCAATTCACGCTTCTCGGGGCTCCGCGCTTTCTGGTTTTTGCCCCCGCCTAAAAACGGCGGGCAGTGGTCCAGGGCTAATCTGCTAACACCTATACTAACGCTTATACTATGACTGGAGTAAATTCAGCATAACGAGTTATGCTGGTCGTGTTGTCAAGTATTCCAGAACCAGGCAAGTATATGGTATTCGCGTCTAGGTTTGGGGTATTTATTTGAAGTAGAGCAATAATTTAGACGATTTGGTTAGGAGTGGTGTTTGAACCGCATGGTAGATCGATTCTGCACTTAATCATCTGAAAACAGTTCTTCGATCTCATCCCAATCTGGTAGATGGTTTGTTTTTTCTGTGACCTCAAACTGTAAGCCTACAGCATCGAGCAATCTTTCAAATATATCAAACGAGCCAGTGAATCGACCGTTCTCGATCTCTGAGATAGTCGTTTTATTAATTTTGGTCAATTTTGATAACTGTACTTGTGTCAATCTCATGTGATTACGGGCCTGCTTAACTTTTAGGCCTATTTCAGATCTGTATGCCATCGTGCATTTTTCATTTAGTTAGCTATATGGCTAACATTTTAGATTGTGATGGTTATATTAGCTATATAGCTAACAATATATTGTTAACTTCTGCTTACTTTGAGGGATTTTAAAAAAAATAAAAATCACATAAAAACTATGAAAAACATGGTCTTGTGTTGAAATTTTGATTTTTTCCGGTACCGGACAAATTTCATTTTACTCAACGAGTACAGAGGCTCGTTTAAGTTACTCTTGTTCCCTACAAAGAACAATCATGCGTATCGTCCTAGGACGAATGATATAAACTGCTCTCGGTTTTTGAGGTTTGGTACCGTTCAAGGCTGCTGCTAGTTTTCATTAGCTTCAAGTTACGAACAATACGTTCCATAATTTCTATTCTTGATGTCGGTAATGAATTCGATGGCTTTCTACGAGGAGGCTCAATTTTTGAAAAGTATGTGTTGGAGGGGGAGTTTAGTAGGCGACTAAAAAAGCGGGCACGCTAGTACTGACCAAGTTAGTGTCAGCGCTGTTGCAAGTTAACTTTTTAACTGCCCGCAATTGAATTGGTGATTATCGATTTTGGCTACTAATGAGTTTTGAGGTCTTTTCTTTTTTTAAGCATTCTTTCGACCGCTTCATTTAGATCGGTACCATTTGCCGCCGCGATTAGGTATTCGTCAACTTCGTGACTGAAAAATCCGACAGCTCGACCGCCTAAAGATATAGGCGGCGGAAAAATTCCTTGATTAATATAACGATGAAGAGTGGCTTTGGAAAAATTAACTCTCGATAGTACGCGATTTTTTCTTTCGATTTTTATTTCAATATTCATGATTTTAAGCTCTTATTTTTGTTATTGCTTAAGTTGAATATACACGTCAAAAACACCGCAATCAAATTTAATTTCCTTTATAAACAGTTGCTTATAATTACCCGCTGGCTGATTTTTAATAAGCTTTGAACCTTGGTTTACAATAAGTTTTGGTTCTTCGCTAGAATAAATGTGTTTTTTGAAGCACTTATGATGTAGTCACTCCACCACTGCATGATGTTGCGTCGCTCTTCGAGGTACTCAGCATTGTTGTAGGTATCTCTGATTGTATTTCTATCTACGTGTGCTAACGAGAGTTCGATAGCATCTCTATTGAAGCCTTGCTCATTCAGTGCGGTACTTCCAATCGACCTCATTCCGTGGCTAACGAGTTTTCCAGAGAAGCCTGCACGCTTTATGGCAGCGTTGACAGACTGGCTATTCATGTGTGAACCAGCTTTAGCATCACTTGGAAATACATATTTGTGTTCAAAAGAGATAGGTTTCATGAATTGAAGAAGCTTAATTACAGGGTCTGACAAAGGGATTTTATGATCCCTTTTCATCTTCATTTTGTCCTTGGGTATAGTCCAAAGTTTTTGTGCAAAATCGATTTCGTTCCACTCAGCTTTCACGCATTCGGAAGGGCGAGTGAGCGTGTGAAGTTGAAATTCAAATGCGCATCGTGTCACAAGTTTGATATTAACTTTGGACATGCTTTCCAATAGAAATGGCAGATCTTGAGGGGTGATAGTCTTCATATGTTCAACTTTTGGCTTTTTGAAGACTTGCTTGATGTTCGCTAGTGGATTAGCTTCCACTTTGCCGCAGTTCACCGCGTATGTCATAACCTCATTCAAGCGCTGACACACGCGCTTAACTGTTTCGAGAGAGCCTTTTGCTTCCAGAGGACGGAGTTGAGCGATAACGGTGGGAGCGAGAATTTCCCGTAATGGTAGTTGAGCTAGATTGGGAAAGATATGTAATTCTAGAGAACGCCAAATGTCATCTGCATAATCTGAAGAAACAGAGTGTTGCTTTAGTTCAAACCATTCTTTAGCTACATGTAATAACGTGTCTTGAGCTGCTAACTTTTCAGCAGTTTGCTGATTATCTCGATGAGTTTTCGGGTCTATACCTTTGGCAACTAGCTCTCGCATAGTTTGTCTTTGTTCTCTCGCAGTGGCGAGAGAAACATCGGGATACTTGCCTAAGCCGATATTTTTTCGCTTTTTTGTTGTAGGGTGGATGTAATTAAATAGCCATGACTTTGTACCGTTCGGCATTATCCTCAAAAAGAGTCCATCACCATCACCGATAGAGAATTCCTTTGCTTGTGATTTCAAGTTTTTAACTTGAGTTGCAGATAAAGGTCTGATTTTTTTAGCCACTTTCCCAATCCTTGGTCGTATGTAACATCAAAAGATAACGTTTAACGCGCTGTTACATCTAATGTTACTTTACCAATAAGAATTAGTGAAACTTTGTGAGACTAAGTGATATGAGCAAACGCTTATTTTACGGGGGGTTAGATACAAAAAAGGGACGTCTTGAGACGTCCCGATTTTTTGATTTGGTGGAGCTGGCGGGAGTTGAACCCGCGTCCAAAAATCATTCATCATTGGTACTACATGCTTAGTCGATCTTTAATTTCACCAGCAACCTGCGAACCGACACGCTAGTTAAAGGCTAACCTGAATTATAATTCGCGCTTTTCCTCTCAGGTGGGAGAAGCCACGCTAGCTAGTTTGGGTTTGATCTCTTATTGGTCCCTGTCTTACGAGCGGAAGCTAGGGTAAGAGAGCTCTAAGCAGGTTATTAAGCTGCTAGTGCGTAGTTTTCGTCGTTTGCGACTATTTTTTTGCGGCTTTTTACGTGGCCAACCGCCCCACGGCATGCACCTCAGACTTCAAAATTCCTGTCGAATCCTAAATCAGCCCCAAGTGTTATCCGCATAGTACCAGAAAAGCTTTCCTTGTCTAGCTCTGTGCGTTTAAGTGCTCAAGATTAACGCAAGTTACTCTTCATGATACGTGCTTTATCGCGAGCCCAATCTTTTTCTTTCATATCAGTACGTTTGTCGTGAAGCTTTTTACCTTTTGCAACACCGATTTTGATCTTCACCCAAGAGCGAGACCAGTACAGTGACAGTGCTGCTAGCGTCATACCTTCACGGTTAATGCGACCAAGAAGGTTGTCGAGTTCACGACGACTCATCAATAGTTTACGCACACGTGTAGGGTTTGCGACAACGTGAGTTGATGCTTGATTAAGAGGAGTGATGGTCATTCCGCTCACAAAAGCCTCACCGTCACGCATGAAAACATAGCTTTCGGCGATATTAGCTTTTCCTTGGCGAAGGGCTTTCACTTCCCAGCCTTGTAGCTCCAAGCCGGCTTCAATTTCATCGTCAATGAAGTATTCGTGGCGAGCTTTTTTATTCAGCGCGATAGTGTTGCTACCCGCTTTTTGCTTTGATTTTTTCTTTACCATAATGGGCTCATTATACGGGTTGGATATACGTTAGGAAATCCTTTTATTTGCGCTATCGTGGAATAAAAGTAAAATTGGCACAAGCCTTAAAACATGTACGCGTATCGATAGGAGTGTGTATGAAGCAAATCAGCCGTTCTGCTTTGGTGTCTTTTAGTGCAGAGCAGATGTTCGATCTGGTCAATGATGTTTCGAAGTATCCTGAGTTTCTACCTGGTTGTTCAGGTTCACGAATCATTGAGTCTTCGGGCAAGGGTATGGTGGCTTCTGTCGATGTTGCGAAAGCGGGTATCAGCAAAACGTTCACAACTTCAAATGAACTCATCCCAGGTCAGGCTATTATGATGAACTTGGTGGATGGTCCCTTTAAGACGCTGCGTGGTGGTTGGATCTTCACTGCTTTGGATGAGCAAGCGTGTAAAGTAGAACTAAAGCTTGAGTTTGAGTTTTCGAGCAAAATGATCGAAATGGCTTTCGGCAAAATATTTAATGAGCTAACCAGTAATATGGTGAACGCTTTTACTAAACGTGCGAAACAGGTGTACGAGTGTTATGAGTATTGAGTCGGACATGATTCACGTTGAGGTGGTGTATGCGCTTCCTCAAGAACAACGTGTGTTTAATCTAGTTGTGAACAAACAAGCGACAGTTGAAGAGATCATTCGTCAATCTGGTGTTCTGGAACTGTACCCTGAAGTTGATTTGAAAAAGAATAAAGTCGGCGTATACAGTCGAAATGTTCGTTTAGATGCAACTATCCGTGATAAAGATCGTATCGAGATATACCGACCGTTATTGGCCGATCCAAAAGAAATTCGCCGTAAACGTGCAGAGCAAGCAAAAGCAGCTAAGTAACGCTTATGGACAGCTGAAAAACCTCCCAAATGGCTGTCTCTTGATTACAAGTCTAGTGATCAAGAGACATTGCGAGTTCGTAGCCTTCAAGGATGGTTTGTAGTTTAAACCACCCTTCCCAAA
>NZ_JAPHPY010000102.1:0-6400 GCF_026241575.1 Vibrio sp. Sgm 5 | reverse complement strand
GTACCACGACCTTGGATTGAGAATACGTCTTCGATAGGCATTAGGAATGGCATATCTACTGCACGCTCTGGCTCAGGAATGTATGAATCTAGCGCTTCTGCTAGTTCAACAATCTTAGCTTCCCACTGCTCTTCGCCGTTTAGTGCGCCTAGTGCAGAACCTTGGATAACTGGTAGGTCATCACCTGGGAAATCGTACTCAGATAGAAGTTCACGAACTTCCATTTCTACTAGCTCTAGAAGCTCTTCATCATCAACCATGTCACATTTGTTCATGAATACGATGATGTAAGGGATACCAACCTGACGGCCTAGTAGGATGTGCTCACGAGTTTGTGGCATTGGACCATCTGTCGCAGCAACAACTAGGATACCACCGTCCATCTGTGCAGCACCAGTGATCATGTTTTTAACATAATCCGCGTGTCCTGGACAGTCTACGTGTGCGTAGTGACGAGTTGGAGTATCGTACTCAACGTGAGAAGTTGCGATTGTGATACCGCGCTCACGCTCTTCTGGAGCGTTATCGATAGATGCGAAGTCTTTAGCTACACCGCCGTAAACTTTAGCAAGAGTAGTACAGATAGCTGCAGTTAGAGTTGTTTTACCGTGGTCAACGTGGCCGATAGTACCAACGTTAACGTGCGGTTTCGTACGTTCAAATTTTTCTTTAGACATGAGTAGTCCCTCTAGGTACGGATTTAGGTGGCCCGAATTGACCACGCAACCAAAAAAGATAATTGGTAAATCTTATATCAAAAGGAAATAACTTTGAGAGCTGGTGCTGATAGGCAGACTCGAACTGCCGACCTCATCCTTACCAAGGATGCGCTCTACCACCTGAGCTATATCAGCACTCAAATTAGAGTGGAGCGGGCAGCGGGAATCGAACCCGCATCATCAGCTTGGAAGGCTGAGGTAATAGCCATTATACGATGCCCGCAACACGTAACTCTGAGAGCTATTTCCTTAAGAATATGGTGGAGGGGGACGGATTCGAACCATCGAAGGCAGTGCCGGCAGATTTACAGTCTGCTCCCTTTGGCCACTCGGGAACCCCTCCAAAATTTCATGCCATTCTTACTACAATTGCTTCTTAAAGAAGCAGGAAAGAATGGTGCCGACTACCGGAATCGAACTGGTGACCTACTGATTACAAGTCAGTTGCTCTACCTGCTGAGCTAAGTCGGCATAAGTGGTGCGCATTCTATTGAATGATTTTCTAGGTTGCAATAGGTATTTTAAAAAAAATCGTAAAATTTAGCTTTTTAGATTCAATTGCTGCAAATTCATACAAACCTCACTTTTTAAAGCAAACTTTCGAGCTTTGTCGTTTGCTTTAAACGATGCTTGTTGTATGTTCTTGCTCTCTATTAAACCAAGGATCAAAGAGACTCATGAGTCCATTTTTGTCATTTGACCGTGCTGAATGGGCAGAACTACGAAATTCTGTCCCGATGACACTCTCTGAAGACGACTTAACCGCGCTTCAAGGCATTAATGAAAACCTCACTGTAGAGGAAGCGGTAGAGATTTACCTTCCTTTGTCTCGTCTATTGAACTTATATGTTCAAGCTCGTCAGAGTCGCAACTCAGTATTACAGCAATTTCTCAATACAGAAGAGCATGCTCCTCCATTTGTCATCGGTATTGCTGGTAGCGTTGCGGTAGGGAAAAGTACGACTGCGAGGCTGCTGAAGGCCCTTCTATCTCGCTGGGAGAATCATCCAAAAGTCGCGTTAGTGACAACCGACGGTTTCTTATATCCAAAGAAAGAACTGGAAGATAAGGGCATCATGCATCGCAAAGGCTTTCCAGAGTCGTACGACATAAAGCGTTTAGTTGAGTTTGTTTCCGATGTGAAAGCAGGTAAACCTGACCTTACAGTGCCAGTCTATTCCCACATTACCTACGACATTACCGAAGAGCTTAAAACTGTTGAGCAGCCAGATATATTGATCATTGAAGGTTTAAATGTTTTGCAAAGCGGTATGGATTACCCACACGATCCACATCGAGTGTTTGTGTCGGATTTTCTAGACTTCTCTATTTACGTTGATGCTGAAACAGAGACCGTCGAGCAATGGTACGTAGAACGATTTTTGAAATTCCGTCGAGGAGCATTCACCAAACCTGGCTCCTATTTTAGCCACTATACCCAACTCTCAGTAGGAGAAGCTAGGAACAAGGCGAAGCAGATTTGGCATGATATTAATGGACTCAATTTGGAACAGAACATTCTTCCTACTCGAGAAAGGGCCCACTTAATACTGCATAAAGGGCCAAGCCATTTGGTTGATAAGGTATCGTTGAGAAAGTAGTGCTGACTCGTTAATGTTAATCGGTTTTTCTTAAGGAGATCTCGCCGCCAATGTAGGTCTCCAAACCATTGTTGGTTTCTAGTACTACCCCACCTTGTTGATCGATACCTTTTACAATGCCATGAATCTCTCTTGGCCCCATAAGTAGCTTAACCGGACGGTCTATAAAATTATCTAAACGATTCCAACGATCAACAAACCCCGCCAGACCAGTCATTTCATATTCTTCTAGTGCGGTCTTCCAGTGTTCGATAAGGTTGAGTGCCAGAACGGTGCGGTCGATTGTTAAACCATCACTGACTTGATTCAACGTTGTCCAAGGCTGATCAATCTCAGGCTGTATGTCCGGCATCCCAATGTTCAACCCCATCCCGATAACAAGATGAGCGGCACCACCGGCTTGGCCTGACATTTCTACTAAAATACCTGCAAGTTTTTTATCTTGGAAATAGAGGTCATTGGGCCACTTCAACTTCACACCTTGAACGCCCATACTTTCGAGCGCTTCTACTGCCGCAATACCAACAACAAGGCTTAATCCCATTGCTGCAGCCATACCTGCGTCCAGTCGCCAGTACATAGACAAGTAGAGATTTGTCCCAAAAGGTGAAATCCACTGACGGCCACGACGTCCTCTACCTTTAGCTTGGTATTCCGCTAAACAAACTCTTCCTTTGTCTGACTCATTCACTCTTTCCAGCAAATACTGGTTGGTTGAATCGATAACAGAGATCAGCTCGATTTGACTATCAAGTTTCGCTTTAAGTGTACCTCCGTCTAATAGTTGTAGGGGGTGCGCCAGTTGATAACCTCGGCCTTGGATACGATAGATATCCACACCCCACTCATTTAGCCCTTTAATGTGCTTTGCGATTGCTGCTCGAGAGATGCCAAGGCTCTCCCCGAGTGCTTCACCTGAATGGAAATCGCTGTCGCTTAACGCTTTGAGGATATGGAGCTTTGCGTTATGTTCTTTTCTCATCGAGCAGCCTCTATCTCAGAAAGGGTTGTCTCAGCATGACTATTCATAAAACGCACTTCATGCTCAAGCTCTATTTGATACTTATCCCAAACCGTTTTCTTTACAAGAGAAGCCAAAGTCACCACATCTTCCGCGGTACAGTTATCCACATTGGTAAGCACTAAAGCTTGTAATGGGTTCACTTGGGCACCGTTAACCGAGGTTCCTTTTAGCCCACACTGATCAATCAGCCAACCGGCTGCCACTTTCATCCCACCTTTTGCAGGATAGGCGACCATGGTGTCATGCTGCTGGATGAGTTGATCATAATGATCTTGACTGATCACTGGGTTTTTAAAGAAACTCCCTGCATTACCCACTTTAGTTGGATCAGGTAACTTCTCCATGCGCACTTGGCAAACTCGCTCAAATATTGCGTTAGGGCTAAGTTCTTTTTCAGGAATAGACTGTAGAGGGCCATATTGATTGACGGGTTGCCACGTTTTGGGCAGTTTAAGGCCAAGCGCGGTGATAAAACACTTCTCATACAGAGAATGCTTGAATATCGAATCACGATAACCAAACAGACATTCTTCTGCACTCATACGTGTAGTTTCAAAAGTCTCTAGGTCAAGAACATCAACATAATCACAGATGTTGTTAAGTTCTACTCCATACGCTCCGATGTTCTGAATCGGTGCAGAACCCGCACAGCCGGGGATAAGAGCTAAGTTTTCAAGGCCACCAATATCTTGTTTTACACACCATTCCACTAATGCGGGCCAGTCTTCACCACCATCAATATGCAGCTTGTAATACTCATCCGTTTCACTCACTTGTTTACCAAGTAATCGGTTGATAATCACAAGCCCTTCATAATGCTGAGTAAAGAGCATGTTACTCCCTTTACCTAAAAACAGTTTTGGTAATTTTTTAAAGGTGTCGTCCTTGAACAACTGTATGACATCTTCTACAGATTCAACAATCGCCAAATAGTCGCAAGTTTGCTCGATACCAAATGTATGAAAAGCCTTAAGGCTCGCGTGTTTCTTAATTTCCATAGTGGATTTGCAACGCCAGATGAGATTCTCTTAAACTATGGACATTCTACATTAGTTATCTTTTAGCCGCAGTGACAATACCAGACTCATTAATCATAGAAGTGTTAAATCCGATCAAACTTCCTCTCATTAAGAGGTTATATAAAGCGCATTATCCGGCAGGCCGAGCCAAACGGGATGAGTTAATCATTACCGCCAGCATCAAGAATGGCATTGTTGCGCTATTACGAATGAAAACCATCGAAAAATCACGATTGCTTACAGGGATGCTAGTCGTGCCAGAATTTCGTGGAACTGGCGTCGGCAGTGCTCTGCTTACTTATTGCGAAAACACAGTTTTCACCAGTGGTGATTATTGCTTCGCTTTTAAACATTTAGAGAATTATTACGCTCAGCATGGGTTTGAAACCATTGATAGCTCTGAATTGCCAAACTCGTTAAAAATGGCTTATTTGCGGTACGTAGACAGTGGTAAAGATCTCATTCCAATGCAATTCACCACTTCTGACGTTCTAAACGACGTGGTTTTGTAGCCAGAGAATTCATATCTTTGGTAAAATATCAGGTTCGCAATATTGCACTTAATTAAGGTACTCACACCGGTATGATAGTAAGTAGGAACCCATTCGAACAGTTGCCAAGTCTCGCAGTCAAGCCTGAAGACTTTGAAGTTCTGCACGCAGCAGAAACTTTCAGAACTCGTCTTCTTGATGCGATCAGCAAAGCAACGTCGCGAATTTACCTAGTCGCTCTATATCTGGAAGATGATGAAGCTGGACGTGAAATTTTCACAGCGCTTTATGAGGCGAAACAGCGCAACCCTGGATTGGACATCAATATCTGTGTAGATTGGCACCGAGCTCAACGTGGTCTCATTGGTGCAGAGTCATCAGAGGGCAATTCCGCGCTATACAAAGCATTCGCTAAAAAATACCAACATTCTATTCCGGTATACGGCATTCCTGTACGAGGAAGAGAGGTCTTCGGCGTACTGCACTTAAAAGGTTTTATTGTTGACGATACCGTTATTTATAGCGGCGCTAGCTTAAACAACGTCTATCTTCAATACAATGGTCGTTATCGTTTCGACCGTTACCATGTGATTCAACATAAAGCACTTGCTGACTCCATGGTCGGTTTCATCCAGAGTGAGATGATAGCTCACCCAGCAGTAAACGACCTTGCTGGTAAGGACAAACCAGAAACTAAAGAAATAAAAGCCGCAATTCGTCAACTGCGTTCTTCTCTCGCTCGTGCTGATTATGAGTTTTCGCCAGAGAGTGCAACAGAAGAAGAGGTAAAAGTGACTCCTCTTGTTGGCTTGGGTAAGCGACGTAATCAACTCAACATGAAAATCGTTAAGTTACTCGCTGCCGCTCAAAATGAAATCTTCATCTGTACACCTTACTTCAACTTTCCTAAAGCGATTCATCGTGAAGTAAAACGTGCAATGAAACGCGGGGTGAAAGTAACGATTGTTGTTGGTGATAAAACAGCAAATGACTTCTATATTGCTCCGGAAGAAGAATTTAAAACTATTGGTGGTTTACCATATCTTTACGAATTGAACCTTCGCCGTTTTGCAAAAGCCAACGAAGCGAACATTGCAGCTCGTAAGCTTTCTATCCACTTATGGAAACACGACAACAATAGCTTCCACCTAAAAGGTATTTGGGTAGATAAACGCTACATGCTCATGACAGGTAATAACCTGAACCCACGCGCATGGTCACTAGACTTAGAAAATGGACTATTGGTGCAAGATAACTACGCTAAGATGACGGATAAGTTTGAGCAAGAAGTAGCAAACATTCTTGAGCATACTCAACTTATCTGTACTTACCGACAGTTAGAAAAGGTAGAAGATTACCCAGAAAGCGTTCAGAAGCTTGTTCGTAAGATCACTCGCATCAAAGCTGACGGCGTACTTAAGCGTATCCTTTAGAAACTAATAAAGAGTCAAAGCCCAGTATGAAAGTACTGGGCTAATTATATGGTCCGCCTCACTCTCAAGCCCTACGCTTAGAGTAGGCTCTCAGAACGAGGTGAACCATATGT
>NZ_JAPHPY010000101.1:0-6587 GCF_026241575.1 Vibrio sp. Sgm 5 | reverse complement strand
GCCGCGACGGTTAATTTGAATGATGGTCTGGTTGGCAATCAATCAAAAACTGTGCCTATGTACACAACGTGTGTTGACCTCAACAGTGCAGCAGTGAGTGATTTCTCAGTCTCGGCGATAGAACAATCGGCTACAGGAAATGAGTATGTATATCAGATTGAAGTTCTTCACCCTGATGGGGAGATTGCGTCATATCAAGATGTAGAAGTAGAGGCATTAAGTGAAGCTGGTGTATTTGACTCTGGAAGCTCTTCAATATCTCTTGTTATGGATTCCAATGGCTCACAACAGCTTTCTTATTATGATACATCGTTTAGTAAATCAGTAATTGCTGCTGAAGTTGGGTCTGCAAGGGATTTATTTCCGTTTGTCCCAGATGAGGGAGCATCGGCACTAGAGACTACAGATGGAACTAAATGGAATCATGTCGATATTAGATATGGTCTCACTCTACCGTCTATCGGTGAAAGTGGTGTACCTATCCTCTTTAGTTATGACTCTCCGGATGGAATGGGTAGCAGCACTGTGTATAAACAGAGCTTTTCAGGAAATGATTTTGTTATGGCTCTCCACATAAAAAATACAGGGCGAATGGGTAGTGGTGCTGTGTCGTTTTTTATCCAGCAACAAGGAAATCTACCTGATCAAAGCTGGTTTAATGAGGAGGAAGATCCTGAGCGAGATCAGCCTGGAGCGCCGCACACATCAGATACCTTTAATATCATAACCCAGTTTTCAAAAAACCAATTCAATTTTTATCAAGGTTTTGACAACTTTGTAGGAAGTAACTCAGCTGATGTTCAGTATGAAGATCGATATTTATGGTTCCAAAAAAAGGGAGATTTTTTGTACCACTATTCGTCGAATACACCAATCAGACCGAGTGAACCGGATTTTTCAAAGCCTTTCGATTGGGGGGATATAGATCCTACCAAGCCTTATTGGGTAGGAACTGGGGGAAGTACAAACTATGAAGATTTAGAGGCATTCCTCGTTGATGCTAACTTTGCAAGTTATTTATAAAGGTATGACCATGAAAGTATTTGGAAAAATTAGCTTTATCTTCTCCTTATCTTTAATTTTATCCGCATGTAATGGTGGCTCTGGTAGTGATTCATCATCCAACAGTGTTGAAGGAAGCACTCCCGAAGCAGTGAACATTGAAACTTCTCCTATCCAATCTAAAGGATTGGTGAGTGAAGAGGTTGTTATCGACGTTTTGGCTACAAATGATGTCAACGCGACGATGAAGGTGAACTCTGTGCGCTCAATATCAGGAGATAGTTGTCAGGTTACGTCCATTGATGAGTGGTCATTTACGACAAGCTCTGACGGAGTAGGCGAATGCCAATACGAATACACCGTCGTCCCACAAAATAGTGAGCTTTATGTTGGTGAGGAATCTTCAATTGCTCGTGTTTCTGTGTCTGAAACAGCAGCTGATAATACATTACCCAACCTTGCAGAAACGACGGATATTGATACGCCTGTTGTGATTGACCTTTCTCAGGAATTAGCCGGGGAGCTTGATACATCAGTGTTCTATCTATCGTCTGATGCATCTGTGCTTGGCGCCGGTATCGTGGATAGCGATGCGGCGAACAATTTGCTTACTTTTACTCCGTTTGAGGTGGGCGCTTCTCGAATTATTTATTCGATGACAGATGGTTCAGTTACCAAGCTAGGAACGATTGATGTTGCTGTTTCTGATACGCAGAATACGCCGCCAGTGGCCCTTAACTATGTCAGTGAAGGAAAGTTAGATAAAGGGATGTTGGTGACGATTGATTTAACGGACTATATCTCTGATGCAGAAGACGCGGTGATCCTCGAATCCGTTAGAGCTTACAATGCGGAGACGGAAATTACGTCCGCATCTGAGCATACCTTTACTTTTCGTTCCTCAGAGCCGGGAGCACATGAAGTTGCTTACACCATTAATGATGGTCGCGGTGGATACGCGGTTGGACAAGTTTATCTTGAAGTAGAGCCTGATTTTAGCCTTGTTCAAGATTGGGATGATGTAACGGTTTACGATTCAACAATTGGTGCAGATATTACGTTTACGGCCCCTGCAAGTAAGGTGCTAGCGGACGATACCAATACCGCGTATACGAATTATCAAGCACAAGATGGGGTCACTGGGCCGAAAGGAGCGGAAGTGGTCACCATGAACCTTGAACAAGCGCAAAACTACTGTGCGACAAGGAATGGACGTTTGCCAATCAACCGTGAATGGGAACTACTCATTGCAAATCAAGGTAACCTTTTTGCCTCTCAAAACTGGCCTGCAGGTGCAGATTTTTGGAGTGCAGATATGATCTCCGAAACTGCTGGTAAGAGCATTAACGCGACAGATGGGACGATTTCTGAGTTAGCGAAGTTAACAGGTGAAGGGTTCGTTACCTGTGTGTTGTTAGATAATGAGGCTGTGAAGGATTTTTCTACGCAATTAGAGTATAGTTTTGTGAATGGTGTTCGTTTTGATGTCAGTGGTGTCATCACTGACCCTGATGGAAATCCTGCACCATTTCAAGAGGTTAAGTTATTGTCAGAGCGTAAAAAAGGGGTGTTTTCAAACTATGAACCAGAAATCAATAAAGTAGCAAGTTCATCTGGAGAATTAATTGATAGCTATACAGATACGTCTTTCAATAACGAGGTACTGTCGAGTTATACAAGTGCGTCTAAAGTTGATTCTATCGTCTTTAAATCTGAAGCTGCATCCTCAAAATTGGCTTTAAGTGAAGAAGATAAATGGAATCGACTTTCACCAAGTGTGGAGTCTTATAAGCCGTTGACAGCTTATGGTATGCCGATATTAGATGGTCGTGATAATGGAGACAATTTAAGAACAATAAACGTTTACCAAGAAGATTACGCTGGTCAAAACTTCGTTGCTTATCTTAAAGTGCAGGATGTGGGAGGCCTTGCGCCTCAAAATGGACGTTTTTCATTTGCAGTGCAGCAAGAATCCCCTCAACCATCGGAGGAGTGGGGAAATACCAACTGGCCTTCGTCGCCTCAGACAGACAAGTCATTTGAAATAATTAATGATTATTGGTATCAAAATGCAAAAGTCGTCTCAGGGTCGGAACTATACGATGAGACAAGTATGACCTTATCGACACCAGAAAGGCACTTATGGATTCAGGTTAACAACGGCATGTTGGAAATATACAACTCTACCACATCAGATAAACCCGAATCTCCCGTTTATAGCGGCGATATGAACTGGTCCGGTATAGACCCCACCCAAACCTATTGGATACAAATTGGCAGTAGAGTTTATACTGGGCATGAGGTTGCTGAGGGAATAGATACTTATGTAACCGAAGCCTATTTCACCAACTATTAATGTTATAAGTCCAAGAAAAGCGCGAACCACAGTGTCGCGCTTTTTTATGTCTAGTTATTAATCTATTTTAACCACATCAACTGGCCGGATAGTCTGGCAAGTTGCTTCTGTGTCCCTTCAGATTCAATCTCTTCATCGTAGGTCAGCAAAAACTCTTGTTTGTTTAGGCGTTCAATTCTTGCGTCAAAATATCGGTTGTTTGCGTTGATGAGATCTCTTTTAAACGCTTGTTAAGAGTGATCTGCGATGTACAAGTACTGGCTGCTCAGCGTCAAGAAGTAAAAGCTGCTGTTTGTGTAACCGACAATGCCGAAGCTCTTTCTCATTGCTCCGTCTTATAATGTGGTAATGAAAGTAAACAAACCATTGTTTACGTATACGCTGAGTTTTCGGTTGGGGTTGCTCAATTGGCTTTCTATGTAGAACTTAGAGCCGGGTAAATTTAGCATGAGAAGTGGACCCTATGGTTGGACTCATAAGCTAACTTCTTAAGTGGTTGCTCAATTTTATGCAATGTTCCTTTGTCTGCCGAAAGGCTTCATCAGAAGTGTGTTCATTGAGTCCTTAAGGTTACGCTATTCATTGGCTTTGTTGCGCAATTCGGACAGAAAACCAAATTGTCTAAAATTGAGTGATTCTTGTACAGCATGCTGAGTTTCAGGCATACCAAGCCCTGTAAGCTTGTTTAGCGCTTTAATCATAGCGTAGCTTTCACCAACTTGAGCATTGTAATTTCTCAGGCTTAACCTCTCTCCTAGCAACTGCTTTACACGAGACATGGCTGTTTCTGAGCGTGAGCGCTTGTGATAGCCATACCGTTGTTTCCACTTCTTGTTGGTAGCGTAGAGCTTTTGGCAACCCACCGTTAAATTGCGAGGATGTCCTTGTTCCAAGAAGGCAGCCCGTTCTCTTGGTGGGATTAGCGGAACCGCTCTCTTAATTCGTATGGCACAATGGCAGTTCCTTGTGTCGTAAGTACCATCTCCAGATATCTCGATGATTCGTCGACGTGTTTGTTTGATCAAATTCGGAAGGACTTCAGCATCAGTGACATTAGATAAACTCTGTTCTGCTGCTATTATCTCGTGAGTGCTGGTATCGACAGCTAAATGCAGCTTTCTCCAGACTCTACGCTTCCCGTCAGTACCATGCTTCTTAACCTTCCATTCACCTTAGCCATAAGCCTTAAGACCAGTAGCATCAATGGCAAGATGCTGTATCACACCTCTGGTTTTAGTACTTCCTTAGCTCGACGGCTTATACAGGTGTAATGTGGACAAACAAGCGGTGTGTTGGCTAGCTTAAATACTGAGTCTAGAAAACCTTGCAGCGCTCTCAATGGCATAGAGAAAACGCGCTTTACCATCAGTGCGGTTGTAATGGCTAGATCGCGGAATTGGCGCTTACTCAGTTATGGCTTCTTCATCAATCCAGAAAGTGAGTGAACCACGGGTGATTAGGGCTTTGTTGTACTGTTTCCAGTTAGTTGTTTTGTAACGAGGCTTCGGCATAAGGCTATGATGATTTACTCATCTCGCCGATCAGATCGTAACTTCCTAATTTAGTTCCATCGAATTACGCAACAAAGCCTCTACTCAAAGAGAGAACATCTATGACGGTAGAATATGTGCTTCCTGAACACTATGCAGAACTGCTAGTAGTTTGGGAAAACTCAGTCCGAGCGACGCATGACTTCATCACAGAAGAAGATATTGAGTTTTTAAAACCCATCATTATTGAGCAAGCATTTCCTGCAGTCACCTTAAAGTGTATGAAAGACACGACAGGTGCAATACAAGGTTTTGTTGGTGTTCATGATGAAAAAATCGAGATGCTGTTTCTTCTAAATCAAGCAAGAGGAAAGGGCATAGGTAAGATGTTGCTGCAACACGCGATCAAATATCTCGGCGCAGTAAAAGTGGATGTGAATGAGCAAAACCCACAAGCTGTCGGTTTTTACCAACGTATGGGCTTTAAAATCGAATCTCGCTCACCACTCGATGATATGGGTAAACCATTTCCAATTTTACACATGACGTTGTAACGCTCGATATGTCGTACATCCGCCTTAAACAGGTTTTGTTAGAAGAAACGCCCAAAGCTAATAACTTTGGGCGTTTCCGTTTATGACTGTTGGATATAGGCAGCCACTCAAAACAGATATAGGAAAGAAGATGTTTTTCACGACAGGTTACTTTTACCGTGAGAATTAATGTAAGTAACAAACAACTCGACTAGATTCGGATTAAACTGGCCTTTATCTTTTTCGGTTAAAAGGATATTGATTGCTTTCGAGTTAGGCATGCCTTTTCTGTAAGCTCTGTCTGAAACCATTGCGTCCCATGTGTCGACAATCGCGAGCACTTGCGCGATAAATGGAATCTCGTCGCCCTTAAGTCGAAATGGATAACCATTTCCATCCCAACGTTCATGATGAAGACCACCAACCATTGTCGCTGTTTCTAGAGCTTTAATGCCTCTTGCTATCTGATAGGTGTGCTTTACATGCTCGCTCATCACTTGACGTTCAATTGGTTCAAGCTTGCCATGTTTATGGAGGATAGCCGTTGGTGTTTTTAGCTTGCCTAAGTCATGTACTAGAGCAGCATCAAAAATCAGTTCTAACTGCGCATTTGTAAAACTCAAAAACTCCCCAAAATCATAAGCGATTAAGCATACATTGAGCGTGTGTGTATAGGTTTCCGGAGAGTGCTCAGCCATTTCTTGTAGCAACTCAAGTGCTGTAAATGAATGTGCGTGATTCAATGCCATCGCATACACATGATTGAATTTGACGTTTTGCATACCTTCACCTTAGGTCGTTCGTTTGGGGCGGCAAGTATGGTGAAGGTCAGTGTCTGTGTTAAATGAATGGTCGTGAATCGAAATTAATAAGGGTTAAATCGGTGTTTTAAAAGTTTTTTGAATGGCGTAATTGTTTGGAATCAATGAGATAGCGTCGTATAAAACTTATAGTGAAAATCTAAGGGGGAATGGGTTTTAGATTGTGGTTGCGTGGGCAAAAATGGTTAACTGCTATGTCTCATCAATACGCGATTAATGGCATTATTCACAATCATTTATTGGTAACTGATTTCGCTCGTGTGGATGATAGCCACTCGAACAATCAGTATTAAATATCACATCATGATCCGAACACTATTTCACATTACATTGTGGCGTACGACGATAGCTGAATTCTCAAAGGAGATTGGATACTCTCAACATC
>NZ_JAPHPY010000100.1:0-7384 GCF_026241575.1 Vibrio sp. Sgm 5 | reverse complement strand
CGGAATTGGTAGACGCACCAGATTTAGGTTCTGGCGCCGCAAGGTGTGAGAGTTCAAGTCTCTCCGACCGCACCATGATTGAAAAACCCAGCATTAATTTGCTGGGTTTTTTCTTTTTTCCGATTCTGGACTCGGTAGATCTCTGATTTATCGAATTAAAAAAGCGAGCTCATGGCTCGCTTTTTTTCTATCTATTGCTTTTCTACCTGACGCATTGGGTATCCAGACTTACATACCCAATGCGTACTTCAATACTTGAGCTTTAATCGGCCCTGAGTTTTCCGCTAACTTTAATGCCGCATTACGAGCGAACTTCAGTGGCCCTAAATCATTACTAAAGCCTTTGTAGAACACATCCATGCCAGTTTGCATTAGCAAGTTATCTGGTCGACGAGCGCGCTCATACTTGGCGAGTAATGAATCATTAAGTTGCTCTTGCTGATCCGTCACTGAAAGCAGGACATCAACATCCTTGAAGCCAAGATTCACGCCTTGCCCAGCAAGTGGGTTAATTGTATGGGCAGAGTCGCCCACTAACACGCAATTCTTGTTTGAATAACTTTGAGCATGACGACGAGTCAGTGGGAATGAACCAAACTGTAAAACGTTGATATCACCCAATTCAGCTGGGAAGTGACGTAAGATCTCTTCTTTTAGCTGGGGGTTCGTCATCGCACACAATTGCTTAATACGTTTTGGTGAGTCATACCAAACCAGCGAACCCTGCCCCACTTCTTTACCATCTTCAGTTAATGAGCATAGCGGCAAGAACGAACGTGGACCTGACGGAGTAAATTGCTGCCAAGTGATGTCTTGTTGAGGAAGTTCGGTTTTCACGTTGATCAGCATGCAGTGTTGACGGTAATCCCACGCGGTTACGCCAATACCCGCCAATTGCCGAACTTTCGAGTTCGCGCCATCGGCACCAATCACCCAACTAGCCTCAAACTGCTCGCCACTTTCTAACGTTACACGGTTTACCTCGGCAAATTCGATGTCTTTCAATCGCTCTGGGCACATCACCGTTAAGTTATCGTACTGTGCGAAAGCTTGCCAAAGACCAAGTTGGATTAGTCGGTTTTCAACGATATAGCCTAGCTGCTCTAGTGACAGTTCATCAGAGTGAAAACGAGTACGGCACTCTGGGTGTTCCCACGTTTCCAAACGACGATAAGGACACACTCGCATGCTCTCAATTGCTGACCACGCATCTAATGAATCAAGTAACTTTACTGATTGGTGTGAGATTGCTGAAACACGAATATCCAAGGCTTGAGAAGCTTCAAAAGCCTTAGGTTCAGCACCTTCCACAACCACAACACTTCTGCCCTGCTTAGCAAACCCGACAGCCATCGCTGCACCGACCATGCCGCCACCGATTACGGCGATATCATACTTGTTCATTTTTTGCTCTTCATCGTATTGATTATTTGGCGTTTTTTAATTGTACGTTCCACGGCTATTTTTACAAAATTCTTTAATACAAAACCTTGCTTCGTATGGGGTAAAAATCTAGATTTCATCAGGGTTTGCAGAGAATTCGTCAGATCACTAGTCAGGTGCTTTTTAAAGCAGTACAATACGCCGCTTACCGCCGAGATGGCGGCTATAATTTGAGCAATAGCTCTCCGATTTAAGTACAACTGAACGAGCGAAAGTGAGATGAGTAAGAAACTGCTAATTAAAACCTGGGGCTGCCAGATGAACGAATACGATTCATCAAAAATGGCCGACCTGCTTAATGCTGCAAACGGCTATGAGCTGACCGAAGAGCCAGAGGAAGCAGACGTACTTCTACTTAACACCTGTTCGATCCGTGAAAAGGCGCAAGAGAAAGTTTTCCACCAGCTTGGTCGTTGGAAAACACTAAAAGATAAAAAACCTGGCGTGGTTATCGGCGTTGGTGGTTGTGTAGCAACTCAAGAAGGCGATCACATTCGTCAACGTGCTCCATACGTTGACGTAATTTTTGGTCCACAAACCCTTCACCGTCTTCCTGAGATGATTAAGCAATCTCAATCGGATGAAGCACCAGTCATGGACATTTCATTCCCAGAGATCGAAAAGTTCGACCGTCTACCAGAGCCTCGTGCTGAAGGTGCGACAGCGTTCGTTTCTATCATGGAAGGTTGTTCTAAGTACTGTACTTACTGTGTAGTACCGTACACTCGCGGTGAAGAAGTAAGCCGCCCAATGGATGACGTACTGTTCGAAATCGCACAACTAGCAGAACAAGGCGTCCGCGAAGTGAACCTACTGGGCCAAAACGTAAACGCGTACCGTGGTCCTATGCACGACGGTGAGATCTGTTCATTCGCAGAACTGCTTCGTTTGGTTGCGTCTATCGATGGTATTGATCGTATCCGCTTTACAACAAGCCATCCATTAGAGTTTACTGATGACATCATCGCAGTATACGAAGACACACCTGAGCTAGTAAGCTTCCTTCACCTACCAGTACAAAGTGGTAGTGACCGAGTGCTGACTATGATGAAACGTCCTCACACTGGCATCGAATACAAGTCGATCATCCGTAAGCTACGTAAAGCACGTCCTGATATCCAAATCAGTTCAGACTTTATCGTTGGTTTCCCTGGTGAAACAGACAAAGATTTCCAAGACACAATGAAGCTAATCAAAGACGTAGACTTTGACATGAGCTTCAGCTTTATCTTCTCTCCACGCCCAGGGACACCAGCGGCAGATTACCCTTGTGATCTATCAGAGCAAGTGAAGAAAGAGCGTCTATACGAGCTGCAACAAACCGTAAACACACAAGCAATGCGCTACTCTCGTCTAATGCTAGACACTGAGCAACGCGTTCTGGTTGAAGGTCCTTCTAAAAAGAACCTAATGGAGCTACGTGCTCGTACAGAAAACAACCGTGTAGTAAACTTTGAAGGTAGCGCAGACCTAATCGGTCAGTTCGTTGACGTGAAGATTACGGACGTATTTGCTAACTCACTACGTGGTGAGCTAGTACGTACAGAAAAAGACATGGACCTTCGTAGTGTGATTTCACCAATGCAAATGATGGCGAAAACACGTCGCGAAGATGAGCTAGGTGTAGCTACTTTTACGCCATAAGCTCGTACAAATAGCCATTGAGAGCCTGGTCGTTGTCAGGCTCTCGTTAAGTGGCATAAAATGAGAGGCACCATTGAGCAATAAAATCGTAACGCTAGAAATCAATCTAGAACCTTCAGACAACCGCCGACTTGCAAGCCTGTGCGGTCCATTCGATGACAACATCAAGCATTTAGAACGTCGTTTAGGCGTTGAAATCAACCACCGTAGCGATCTTTTCACCATCGTGGGTAAACCTCATACCGCGGCAGCTGCGCTGGATATTCTCAAAACCCTATACGTAGAAACAGCACCCGTTCGTGGTGAAACACCTGACATTGAGCCAGAACAGATCCATCTGGCAATCAAAGAATCAGGTGTACTGGAACAGACGACAGAAGCAACGTTCGAGCACGGCAAAGAAGTCTTCGTAAAAACCAAAAAAGGCGTGATCAAGCCGCGTACACCGAATCAAGGTCAATACTTGATGAACATGGTGACGCACGATATCACTTTCGGTATCGGTCCTGCGGGTACAGGTAAAACCTATCTCGCGGTTGCAGCAGCCGTTAACGCACTAGAGCGTCAAGAGATCCGTCGTATTCTGTTAACTCGCCCTGCGGTTGAAGCAGGTGAGAAACTGGGCTTCCTACCTGGTGATTTGAGCCAGAAAGTCGACCCATACCTACGTCCTCTCTACGATGCCCTATTTGAAATGCTGGGTTTTGAGCGCGTAGAAAAGCTGATTGAACGTAACGTGATAGAGGTTGCGCCTCTTGCTTACATGCGTGGTCGTACTTTGAACGACGCTTTCATCATTCTTGATGAGAGTCAAAACACCACGGTTGAGCAAATGAAGATGTTCCTGACCCGTATCGGCTTCAACTCTCGTGCCGTTGTGACTGGTGACGTTACCCAGATTGACTTACCACGCGGTGCAAAATCAGGTCTTCGCCACGCAATTGAAGTACTGAGTGAAGTTGATGACATCAGCTTTAACTTCTTCCAAGCAGACGATGTCGTGCGCCACCCAGTGGTTGCTCGTATTGTTAATGCTTATGAGAAGTGGGAAGCGCAAGACCAAAAAGAGCGCAAAGAGTTTGAAAAACGCCGACGCGAAGAACGTGATGCTAAATTGCTAGAAGCAGCAAAAGCAGAGCTGAGTTCACAAGTCGCGGCGAGTAAGGAATAAACATGGCAATTGAACTTGATTTGCAACTGGCAGTCGAAAATGAAGAAGGTTTACCTTCTGAGCAAGATTTCCAATTGTGGCTAGATAAGACTATTCCTCTATTTCAGCCTCAAGCGGAACTGACGATTCGTATTGTCGACGAGCAAGAAAGTCACGAGCTAAACCACGAATACCGTGGTAAAGATAAGCCGACTAATGTGCTGTCTTTCCCATTCGAAGTACCACCTGGTATGGAAATGGATCTCCTAGGCGATTTGATAATCTGTCGCCAAGTAGTTGAAAAAGAGGCAATTGAGCAGAACAAGCCTCTACTAGCACATTGGGCGCATATGGTTGTACATGGCAGCTTGCATCTGCTAGGTTATGATCATATCGAGGATGATGAAGCTGAAGAGATGGAATCCCTCGAGACAGAAATCATGCAAGGCATGGGTTACGAAGACCCGTACATTGCTGAAAAAGAGTAACTTTGGTTGCTCGACAGGGAAAAGCGAACCACCTAGGTGCGACCTCGTGATCGCTTTTCTATGTGAGCTATCACACATCTGATAGCGTTACTTAATTGAGAAACAATGAACGAAGATAATTCTCCCTCTTCTAATGAAGGCAAGAAAGAAAAGGCAGAAGGTCCGAGTAGAAAGTCCTTCTTTGAACGTCTAGGTCAACTATTTCAAGGCGAACCAAAAGACCGCCAAGAGCTTGTGGATGTTATCCGCGACTCAGAAATCAACGACCTGATTGACCACGACACCCGCGACATGCTTGAAGGTGTTATGGAAATCTCTGAAATGCGCGTGCGTGACATCATGATCCCGCGTTCGCAAATGGTTACGGTTGAGCGCACAGACGATCTTGATACTTTGATCGCTCTAATTACTGATGCTCAACACTCTCGCTACCCTGTGATCAGCGAAGATAAAGACCATGTAGAAGGCATTCTATTAGCGAAGGACTTACTCAAATACTTGGGCTCAGGCAGTAACCCATTTGATATCGAAGAAGTAATTCGACAAGCAGTGGTTGTACCGGAAAGTAAACGTGTCGACCGCCTGCTAAAAGAATTCCGTGAAGAACGTTATCACATGGCGATTGTTGTCGACGAATTCGGTGGTGTTTCTGGTCTAGTAACAATCGAAGATATCCTTGAAGAAATCGTAGGGGATATTGAAGATGAGTTCGATGACGAAGAAGAAACCGATATCCGTAAGCTAAGCAAGCATACCTTTGCTGTCAGAGCTCTGACAACCATTGAAGAGTTTAATGAGACATTCGGTACCGACTTCAGCGATGAAGAAGTGGATACTGTAGGTGGTATGGTAATGACTGCCTTTGGTCACTTACCATCTCGTGGTGAGTTGGTCGAAATTGAAGGCTATAACTTCAAAGTCACCGCTGCCGATAACCGTCGTGTCATTCAACTCCAAGTGACGATTCCAGACGAAGAAACGCTGGTTGAAGCCACTCAAGAGTAACGCGATACCCTAATAACGGGAATATCAGAAAAATATAATGATGAATGTACTCTTTCATCGCCTAAAGCGGCCCTTAGTGGCCGCTTTTGTTGGCGCTTCCACTACCCTAGCATTTGCCCCTTACCAGTTATGGCCTATTGCCATACTCAGCCCTGCTATCCTTCTTATTCTCCTTGCAAACCAATCACCTAAGCGTGCACTTTGGATCGGTTATGCGTGGGGACTCGGCCAATTCTCCACCGGCGTTAGTTGGGTTTATGTCAGCATCGCTGGCTTTGGCGGGATGCCGCTCATTGCAAATCTATTCCTGATGGGTTTGCTGATTGCTTACTTATCGATTTACACCGGCCTATTCGCTTGGCTCAGCAATAAGTTCTTCCCACAACTTACCCTCACTAAAGCATTATTAGCCGCTCCTGCTCTGTGGTTAGTCACTGATTGGCTACGCGGTTGGGTTATGACCGGCTTTCCATGGTTGTGGCTGGGTTACAGCCAAATTGATGGCCCATTGGCCAGCTTCGCACCTATTGGTGGTGTTGAACTCCTGACCTTATTCATACTAATGAGTGCTGGTTCTCTGGCTTACGCTTGGGTGCATAAGCAGTGGCTGATGGTCATTATCCCTGTGGTTTTGCTCAGCGCAGGTTTTGGCATCAGCCAATACGACTGGGTGACACCTCGTCCAGAAGACACAACCAAAGTCGCCTTAATCCAAGGTAATGTTGATCAGAACCTAAAATGGCTACCAAGCCAACGCTGGCCAACCATCATGAAGTATGCCGACTTAACGCGTGAAAACTGGGATGCCGACATCATCGTTTGGCCTGAGGCTGCGATTCCGGCATTTGAAATCGAAGTCCCGTCGTTCTTGAGAAACATCGATGCTGCGGCGAAAATGAATAACAGCGCGATCATCACCGGCGTGGTTAACCAAGGAGAAGACGGCCAGTTCTACAACAGCATTCTCTCATTGGGTGTGAATCCATATGGCGATTACAGCTTTGATTTAGACAAACGCTATCACAAACATCACTTACTTCCATTTGGTGAATTTGTTCCATTTGAAGAGGTGTTACGTCCATTAGCGCCCTTCTTCAACTTACCGATGTCATCGTTCAGCCGTGGCGATTTCGTACAACCAAACATTGTGGCGAATGGTAAACATATGGACCCGGCTTTGTGCTACGAGATCATCTTTAGCGAACAAGTTCGTCAGAACGTCACAGACGATACTGACTTCATACTAACGCTATCAAATGATGCTTGGTTCGGTCACTCCATTGGTCCACTACAACATATGGAAATCGCACGCATGCGTGCATTGGAGCTTGGAAAACCGCTGATTCGTTCAACCAATAATGGTTTGACAGCTGTTACTGATCATAAAGGTAAGATCATCGAGCAAATCCCTCAGTTTGAGACAGCGGTATTGCGCGCAGAGTTGGTTCCGACAGACGGACAAACACCTTATCGCACCTTTGGTACTTGGCCATTATATATCTGGGCAGCACTGAGCCTTATATTGGCTTGGTGGTTACCAAGAAAACGCAAATAACATCAAAAAAAGAGGCTCTGGTAGCTAATGCCAGTCAGTTAAGCTGACTGGCATTTTTCTTTTTCCAGATTGGATACTTTGCTGATTTGTAACGGAGAA